>JBOFUS010000036.1:0-5103 GCA_051652685.1 Beijerinckiaceae bacterium | reverse complement strand
GCTATGCCAGAGTGATAGCCGAGATGAGGCGGCCATAGTCCGCCTCCCTGCGGTGCGTGGCGCGGCGATAGCTGTAGAAGCGGGCCTCATCGGCATAGGTACAGAGCGAAGTGTCATCCACCATGCCGACGCCGGCGTTTTCGAGACGGCGGCGAACAAAGGCGGGAAGGTCGAACATGGCGTGGCCTTGTCGTTCCGCCCTTGCGAAAAAGGCGGCGTTTCCGGCGTTCTGCGCGTTGAAGCGCTCCACGAATTCGGGGCCAACCTCGTAGTTGCGCTGGCTCAGCATCGGCCCGATGGCAACCGTCATGTCCGCGCGCCGTGCGCCGAGCCGCTCCATGGCGGCCAAGGTGTTTTCGAGGATATCCTTGAAAGCACCCTGCCATCCGGCATGGGCCGCGCCGATCACGCCCGCCTTCCCATCGGCAAAAAGGATCGGGCCGCAATCGGCTGTTGCAACCGAAATGGCGAGGCCCGGCGTCGCGGTCACCAGCGCGTCGGCCTTTGGCCGCTCGCCCTCCCAGGGGCCAGAAACTTCGACCACTTCAGCCGAATGCACCTGCCAGGCGCCGATGAAGTTCTCGGCCGTAACCGCGAGATGCGCTGCCATGCGCCGGCGATTTTCCAGCACATGCTCGCGCGCATCTTTGCTGCCCAGCCCACCATTCAGCGAAGCATGAAGGCCCTGAGAGATGCCGCCCTCCCGGGTGAAGAACGCGTGGCGGATGCCGGGAAGAACTGAAAGAGTGGGAGCATGGACGGGATCGAGCATATCAGCTGTCTACTGCTTCAGCGGCACTTGGGAAAGGCGCTGTCCGGCGCGCTGCGCCAACCTGATCGCCTCTGCCAGCAAATTTGCATCGCCTGTATGATTGGCGAGGATCAACACCAGCCGTGCATTCAGTGCCGCGCTTTCCGCTTCGCTCAAGCCACGGTGGGCCTCCACCAGCAGGCGGAAAGCGGCATCGGGATCGGCAAAGCGGTTGTCGGTGTGAAGCGGGTCAGCCATCGCCATATCCTCTGGCCCGTGCCAAAGCCCGCACCAGCCAATCGCTTGAGAAGGCAGCCGTCCGTGCAGCGATGTGCCCATCGGGGCGGACCAGCGTGGCACCACCAGCGGGCAAACAAAAGCGCCGCTCAAGCAAGCCGTGGGTGTCGCGAAACGGCAAGCCATCGCCAAAGGCAATCAGCCGGACATCGGCCGGCAACTTGCCAGGTTCCAGATCACGCGCCAGCAATGTGAAGTCGCAACCAAGACTGTCGCTCAGCCAGACGTCGCCTGCATCGGTCGCCAGAGGCGCATCAGGCACCGGCGCACCAGGCGGCACGCCAGCATGCCAGTTGTCGGTGTCAGGCATGCAGAGCCCGCCCGCGCCATAGGCGCTCGGCACCGACAACCGTCCGGAGTTGATCATGCGCTGCGCAAACGGCGCGTGTGCAGCCAGATCCAGCACCGCGTCGCGCAGCAGGCGCTCGACCGGTGTGGGAGGAGCGAGAAATTCCGTGGCGCGGGTGGAGTGGAGGATGTTGTCATCCGCCGCCAATCCGCGTTCGGCACTATAACTATCGAGCAACGCTTGCCCAGCCTCGCCTCTGAGCAGCAGCGCCAGTTTCCAGCCGAGGTTTTCAGCATCCTGCACGCCGGAATTTGCGCCGCGTGCGCCGAAGGGCGAGACCTGATGCGCCGCATCGCCCGCAAAAATCACGCGTTCATGCACGAAGGTCGCCAGTCGCCGGCATTGAAAGCGGTAAACCGACACCCATTCGAGCGAGAAATCATCATGCCCCAGCATCTGCCGGATGCGCGGAAAGACGTTCTCAGGCTGCTTTTCCGCTTCTGCATCGGCGTCGCGGCCCAGTTGCAGGTCGATGCGCCAGATGTCATCCGGTTGCTTGTGCAGGAGCGCCGACTGGCCGGCATGGAACGGCGGATCGAACCAGAACCAGCGCTCCACCGGAAAATCAGCGAGCATCTTCACGTCTGCGATGAGGAACTGGTCATCAAAAACCTCGCCATGGAAGTCCAGCCCCAGCATGGAGCGCACGGGAGAGCGTGCCCCGTCGCAGGCGACAACATAGTCGGCTTTAATCACATAAGGACCGTCCGGTGTCGCAATCTCCACCCGCACGTGATCGGCGTCGTTGCTGACCCCGGTAACACGGTTACGCCAGCGGATATCGACCAGCGGCAATGCCCGGTCGACCAGATGCTTCTCCACATAGTACTGCTGTATGTTGACGAAGGCCGGCATGCGATGGCCGCCCTCCGCCAGCAGATCGAAGTGATAAAGCGGAGCATCCCCCCGGAAAACCCTGCCGACGGACCAGCGCACGCCCTTGTCCAGGATCGGCTCCACGCAACCCAGCCGCGCGAAAATCTCCAGAGTCTTCTTGGCGAAGCATATGGCCCGGCTGCCTTCGCCGATCCGGTCGGAATCATCGAGCAGCACAACCCTTGTGCCGCGCCGGGCGAGATCGATGGCGAGCGAGAGGCCGACGGGACCTGCGCCGATGATGACGACCGGGTGGCGGACGGGGGAGGGAGCGTCCTGGTCAGGGGAACGGTTTGCGGGGAAATGGTAGGAGGCTGGCATCCTGGAGAAGTTGACCGGGATTGCGCAGCGTGGCAATTGCATTCGTCTGGAAATTTCTGTGCTCCAGCGACAGATTCATGCATGTAACTTAAATTACCTGATTTGGAAATACAATATTAGTTCAATAAACTAATACAATAATTTACTAGTTATAATTTTCCTTCAGAATCAATAATATATTCTCCTGAATACAAAATATCGACTAAATTTAGCAATATTTCAGAATGTCGTTCTGTCTGGGCGCCCTCCAGTTCCATATTCTCGCGCCATTGCTTCTCGCTCGGCGGCCCAGGCACGGGAGTTGAGCACCCTAAGCAGAGACCGATTGATTTCTTCTTTCAACAAACTGTTAGGGGGCAGAGCAAACGCCATCCAGCCACGCGTCAAATCAGTGTGAAGCACTTCGATGGAGTTCGAATGCTGCGCCAGAACCTGATGGACCAGTGCTCCGCGGCTGTTGAAAACAGCATCGATTTCACCTTTTTCCAGCGCCGCAAGGGCGGCAGGGAGCGTAGTGAAGCTTTGGAAGGCGCGGTTGGACATACTGAGAAACTCAGCACCCGAAGAGTTTCCCACTGCGCCGATCCGCTTCAGCCGCAGCGCCGTTTCCGAACCATCAGCCGTCACAAACTGCGTTGCCGTGATCTTCGCTGTCACCGTGCCGCTGAAAATCGAAATGACGACAATACCGATGAACATCCAGATGACGGTCAAGATGCGCGCATAATCAGATTTTGGTGCTTTGTCGCCATATCCAACCGTCGTCATCGTCACCGCCGCCCAATACACGCCGTCGCCGAAGGAAGAGATCGTTGTGTGAGGGGTGTGCGTGGTGCCGAGGTTTGACCGCTCAAGCCGCCAGCTCGCAAACCCCGCAACCATGATCAGCCCGGCCACCAGGAGAAAAAGCGGCAGTAACTCGATCAAGGTCGACCCGAGTGCCTCGACAGCGCTGGCGAAACCGCTGGCCTTGCGGACTGCCGCCGCGACACCTGAAGGATGCGTCGCATGGGAGAAATCAACCTGCTCCTCACGCGCGGGCGTGACCGTCAAGGCGCCGATCCCCATGTCGAATTCGCCCGACTTCAGCCCCGAAAGAACTTTCTCGATTGAAGCCAGCGGCGTCAACTCGAAGGGACGCTGCAATTCCGCCGCGACAAGCGCCAACAAGCGCACCGAATGACCACTGATGGTCCCACCTTCGCCAAGGTTGACATAGGGAGCAACACTGTAGACCGCAACTTTCAGTGGCACCGCCACAGGCTGGTTCGACTGCGCACCGGCAGGCGACATGGCAGTAACGGCCAGCAAGAAAACACAGCGGATCAGGTTGCGAAGACATGTGTACCGCGCCATTTAAGGACCTTTTATTTGCAAAAATAGCGATCAACGATCAATTGGATGAGAATTTATACAGTGATATGAATGAAAATTATCACGATGCGGTTTTGCTGCCGGTCGAACGGAGACGCGCCTGATTGCCGGCAAAGAACTCTCATGGCTGGTTCGATGATGTGCTGTGGACGAGAGCAAATCTGCTGCACCTTCCGCCGTTCCTGGGAGAAGATCGTCCCCGGCTTGGCGGTGTCACCACATGCGCAAATCTTCTACACTCTCACTCCGCCGCCATGGCCCGATAGTCCGCCGGCTCATAGTTAAGGATCGGGGCCAGCCAGCGCTCGACCTCGGCGATGTCCATGCCCTTGCGCAGGGCGTAATCCTCGGCCTGGTCGCGCTCTACCTTGGCGACGCCGAAGTAATGGGCGTCCGGGTGGCCGATATAGAGGCCCGAGACCGATGATCCCGGCCACATGGCGTAGCTCTCCGTCAGCGTCACGCCGATCTTGCGGTCAGCTTCCAGCAGCTTCCAGAGCGTCGCTTTCTCGGTATGGTCGGGCTGCGCGGGATAGCCGGGCGCGGGGCGGATGCCGGCATATTCTTCCATAATCAGCGCCTCGGTCGAGATCGTCTCGTCCTTCGCGTAGCCCCAGTACTCGCGGCGCACCTTCATGTGCATGAACTCGGCGAAGGCCTCCGCCAGCCTGTCGGCCAGCGCCTTGGCCATGATCGACGAATAGTCGTCGTTCTTGCCCTCGAAGCGCCTGGCAACATCTTCCTCGCCGATGCCGGTGGTGACCACGAAGCCGCCGATATAGTCGGCCGCGCCAGAAGTATGCGGCGCGACAAAGTCACTGAGCGCCGTGTTGGAACGCCCGTCGCGTCTCGACAGTTGCTGGCGCAGTGTGTGGAAGATGGCGAGCTTCTCCTTGCGGCTTTCGCCGGTGAAGAGGTGGATATCATCACCCACCGCATTCGCCGGCCAGAAACCGATCACGGCCTTGGCCTGGTACCAGCGCTCGTCCACGATGCGCTTCAGCATCTCCTGGGCATCGTCAAACAAGGCGCGGGCGGCCGCGCCCTGCTTCTCGTCGTCGAGGATGGCCGGGTAGCGGCCCTTGAGCTCCCAGGTCTGGAAGAAGGGCGTCCAGTCGATATAGGGGACAAGCTC
>JBOFUS010000035.1:0-2875 GCA_051652685.1 Beijerinckiaceae bacterium | reverse complement strand
GCGAGATCGTGCTGGAGCCGCAGGCGATTCCACGCTGAAGGGCGCGATGATCATCAGATTTCCTCACCCTGAGCCTGTCGAATGGCCAGGAATTCTGAAGGTTCTGGTGCGTTCGGACCCGACCCTTCGACAAGCTCAGCGTGAGGTCGGTACTGGGCGAACAAGGCAAAAGCCACTCCACTTTGGTTGCTTCGCTGTGCTATCCCGCAGCCAACGCGGCGGTAGAACGTTGCCGCCAGAGGGACAAACGCCATGGTCACGCTCAACGATTCGTCGCTTCTGAAATCGCAGTGCTACGTCAACGGCCAGTGGATTGGCGAGGGCGTGGACGCCGTCGACAATCCGGCGACGGGCATCGTACTGGCGAAGGTGCCCCGGTTCGGCGCGACGGAAGCCACCGCAGCCGTTGAGGCGGCGGATGCGGCCTTCAAACTCTGGTCCAGAAAGCTCGCCAAGGAGCGCTCGGCTGTGATGCGCAAGTGGTTCGAGCTGATCATGGCGAATCAGGAGGATATCGCCCGGATCATGACGGCCGAGCAGGGCAAGCCACTGGCGGAAGCCCGCGGCGAAGTGGCCTATGCCGCTTCCTTCGTCGAGTTCTATGCCGAGGAGGCCAAGCGCATCTACGGCGAGACCATTCCCTCGCCCTTCCCCAACAGCCGCATCATCATCCAGAAGCAGGCGATCGGTGTCTGCGCCGCGATTACGCCGTGGAACTTCCCGGCCGCGATGATCACGCGCAAGTGCGCTCCGGGGCTGGCTGCCGGATGCACCTTCGTGGTCAAGCCCGCGCCGGACACGCCCCTGACGGCGCTGGCGCTGGCCGAACTTGCCCATCGCGCCGGCATGCCGGCGGGCGTGCTCAACATTGTCACCGGTGATGCCGCCGCTATTGGCGGCGTGATGACCTCGCATCCGGCCGTGAGGTTTGTCGGTTTCACGGGCTCCACGCCGGTCGGCAAGCTGCTGATGAAACAGGCTGCCGAAACGGTAAAGAAGGTCGGCCTCGAGCTTGGCGGCAACGCGCCCTTCATTGTCTTCGACGATGCCGATCTCGATGCAGCGGTGCAGGGCGCGATCATCGCCAAGTACCGCAACATGGGCCAGACCTGCGTCTGCACCAACAGGCTCTATGTGCAGGAAGCGATCCATGATCGCTTTGTGGAGAAGTTTGCGGCGGAAGTGATCAAGCTCAAGGTTGGCGACGGTGCGGAGGTCGGCGTCATGCAGGGACCGCTCATCAACGGCAAGGCCGTCGAGAAGGTGGAGCGCCACGTGGCCGACGCGGTGGCACAGGGCGCGAAACTGGTGGCCGGCGGGCATCGCCATGCGCTTGGCCGCACCTTCTTTGAACCAACAATCCTCACTGGCGTCACCACCAGGATGCTCGTCACGACTGAAGAGACGTTCGGCCCTGTCGCCTCCATTTACCGCTTCAAGGATGAAACCGAAGTGGTGGCGCTTGCGAATGCCACCCAATATGGGCTCGCGAGCTACTTCTACACGAAGGATCTCGGCCGCGCCTTCCGTGTCGCGGAGGCGCTGGAATACGGCATGGTCGGCATCAACTCAGCCATCCTTGGAACGGAGGTCGCACCTTTCGGCGGCGTCAAGGAATCGGGGCTTGGTCGCGAAGGCGGCAAGCATGGCATGGATGAGTTTGTCGAACAGAAGTATCTGCTGGTTGGCGGATTGGGCTGAATTGTCGGGCCAGAGACGCCTGTCACCGCCCTCTTGCGCTTTACCGCCTGATACACCACTCTCTGAATGGTGATGGAGCTTTTCCGTCCTCCCGGAAAACGGGGTGATGGAGAATCTGACGGGATGGCGTTTTGCCATCCGCGTCCCCGCCGCACAGGGGCCGTCCACCTGCGCGCAAACGTCAATCAGGTCCGTAGGCCGGGGTTTATCTCCGGCGCGGCCGCATTTTGTATGGTGGGGAGCGCCCCTATGGAAAAAGTACCCATGACGACCGGCGGGTTTGCCATGCTCGAGCTGGAGCTTCGCTTCCGCCAGGGCGAGGAACGCCAGAGAATCATTCTCGCCATCCAGGAGGCGCGGGCCCACGGCGATCTCTCGGAGAACGCCGAGTATTCCGCTGCGAAGGAGGCGCAGGCCCTCAACGAGGGCCGCGTCAACGAGCTGGAGGATAAGCTCGGCCGTGCCGAGGTGATCGACACGTCTCGCCTTACCGGTGAGACCATCAAATTCGGCGCAACGGTAACGCTGATCGACGACGACACCGAGCAGCAGAAGATCTACCAGATCGTTGGCGACATGGAGGCGGATGTGAAATCGGGCAAGGTCTCGATTTCATCGCCCATTGCCCGCGCGTTGATTGGCAAGCGTGTCGGTGACGCTGTTGAAGTCATCACGCCAGGTGGAGGAAAGAGCTATGAAGTTGCTGGTCTCGCTTTTCGCTAGCCTGTTGTTGGGTCTTGCAGCACTTTCATCGCCGGCCGTTGCCCAGACGCCGGCGGTTTTCAGCGCGCTGAGGATCGACGTCTCGTCATTGCCGGCGGGGGCCGTTTTTGCGCGCCGACAGCTTGAGAGCTGTCTCCAGAAGTATGTCACAGACGCGTTCGCGGGGCGCATTGTCCCGCGCTCCGGTGCTGCTGCCTTGGTGGTGCGTCCGCTGTTTCTTGATCTGAGCACCAATGCCTCCAGCCAGAGCGGTGGCGGCGGGTCAGACAACGACTGGAGCCCCGACTATCTTCAGGGCGAGGCCGTGACGGGTGGCAAACGTGTGCCGCTTCTCGTGAGTGGCGGCGGAGGCGGCAGTTCTGCAGTCTATCCCGAGGCTGACGTGGCGCGCCGTACGGATGAGCTCTGCCGCAGCTTCGCCTACTGGCTGGCGCGCAAGATCTGACGCGCC
>JBOFUS010000034.1:0-1406 GCA_051652685.1 Beijerinckiaceae bacterium | reverse complement strand
CATGGGCATCGAGCGAGGCCTTCACCAGATTGCCGATGGCGAGCACCGTGATGTCCGTTCCCTCACGCAAGGTGTTGGAGCCGCCGATCCGGAAGTCGAACGGCTTGTCATAGACGACTGCCTCGCGGCCGCGCCCGGCCCGGAAATAGATCGGTGACGGGTGTTTAATGAGCGATCTCAGCGCCGAGCGTAGCGCATTCCCATCGCAAGGCGCCATCAAGGTGAGGTTAGGAATAGCCCGCAACGCGCCGATATCTTCGCAGCAGTGGTGCGAGGTGCCATAGAAGCCCATGGCAATGCCGGAGTGGGTGCCAACCATCTTCACCGGCAGGTTGGTGTAGCAGATGTCGTTCCGGATGTTCTCGACACCCATCAGCGCCAGAAAGAACGAGTAGTTCGAGATGACCGGGGTCAGCCCCATGGTCGCGAGCCCAGCCGCTGCGCCGATCATGTTGCGCTCGGCGATGCCGAAGTTGAAGTAGCGGTCAGGGTGCTTCTTGCCGAACTGGATCACCTGCGTCGGCCTGCCAAGATCCGCCGTGCAGACGACGATGTCATTGTGCCCTTCCGCCGCCAGCTCCAGCAGCGTGTCGCCGGTGGTCAGTTGCCTGGACAGCCCAAGGCTGACGGCCATGTCCCAGCTGCGCTCGTCGAAAGCATCGGTGACGGTCGACTCGGAAAGGTCGATGCCGGCCTTCAGCTCTTTCGACATATAGGCCATGCCGGGGGCCGGCGGGTTGGCGCGGTACTTCGTGGTCTGGGACATTTTCAACGTTTCCAAAGGGGCGAGAGCGGCGTGCCGCGATAGATCGCGTGAAGCGGTTGTGAAAAGCCGAATTCGGTTATCTCCAGAACATCATCAAGATGACGCAGGATCACCGGTTTGAAATCAAGCCTTCGCGCCCAGACTTCAACAGAGACAACATACTGATCCACCAGAAGACAGTAGAGGCAGGGATCATGCGCAACATAGACCTTGCGCTTGAACTCCTGATCAATCTCGCGGTTCGATTCTGATAGAACCTCGGCGACGAGCCGCACGTCTGTTTGCCAACGGTCATAGGTGGCATTGTCCGGCAGCACGGCCACATCCGCCTCGGGACGGTAGCTGTCGGCTTTCGCAACCGAGAGTCCGACGCCCTGATAGGCGTAGAGCGGTTCCGAACGCGCTTCGAGCGCCCGGTTAAGCAGATCGGCCAGATTGCCGGCAATCCTCTGGTGGACCGGAGTTGGCGATGCCATCATGAGCAAGACTCCATCAATCAACTCCCAGCGTTCGTCGTCGGGGCGCGAATGCGTGAAACGTTCAAACTCGGCGGCGGTCACTGCCCCGGGTCTGAACGGCCGTTCGACGTTGCCTGCAATCGTATTCATGGCGACCTCGCGGGATTGGGTGGCTGCCTCAT
>JBOFUS010000033.1:0-2423 GCA_051652685.1 Beijerinckiaceae bacterium | reverse complement strand
GGCGGGGTGATTATCTCGGAGACACCGTTCAGGTGATCCCGCATGTCACCGACGCCATCAAGGAATTCGTGCTTTCCGGCAACGATGCCTATGATTTCGTGCTGGTCGAGATCGGCGGCACGGTTGGCGATATCGAAGGTCTGCCGTTCTTCGAGGCGATCCGCCAGCTGAAGAACGAGCTGCCGCCCCAGCACGCCTGCTACATTCACCTGACTCTGCTGCCCTTCATTCCCAGCGCTGGCGAACTCAAGACCAAGCCGACGCAGCATTCTGTGCAGGAGCTGCGTTCGATCGGCATCCAGCCCGATATTCTGCTGTGCCGGACCGACCGGCCTATCCCCGAGAACGAACGGCGCAAACTCGCGCTCTTCTGCAACGTCAGGCCGGGTGCCGTCGTCGAGGCGCAGGACGTGGCGCATATCTATGAGGTGCCGCTGACCTATCACCGCGAAGGGCTGGATGCGGAAGTTTTGCGCACGCTCGGCGTCGTCGAGCCGCCAGCACCCGATCTGTCCCGCTGGGTGCGGCTCGTCGACACGATCCGCAGCCCCGAAGGCAAGGTTACCATCGCGGTTGTTGGCAAGTACACGGGGCTCAAGGACGCCTACAAGTCGCTGATCGAGGCATTGGCGCACGGCGGTGTCGCCAACCGGGTGAAGGTCGAGCTCGACTGGATCGAGAGCGAGATTTTCGAGAAGGAAGATCCTTCGCCGCACCTGGAACATGTGCACGGCATCCTCGTGCCCGGCGGCTTCGGCCTGCGCGGCGCGGAGGGCAAGATCCGGGCCGCGCGCTTCGCCCGCGAGCGCAAGGTGCCGTATTTCGGCATCTGCTTCGGCATGCAGATGGCCTGCATCGAGGCGGCGCGGAACCTTGCCGGTATCAAGGGCGCCAATTCCACCGAGTTCGGCCCCTGCGACGAGCCGGTCGTCGGCATGATGAAAGAATGGATGAAGGGCAACGAGCTCGAAATCCGCGCGGCGGGCGGTGATCTTGGCGGAACCATGCGGCTTGGCGCCTACACCAATAGCTTCGCAGCAGGCTCGCGGATCGCATCGATCTACGGTGCAACGGAGGTGTCTGAGCGCCATCGCCACCGCTACGAGGTCAACATGGGCTACCGCGCCCGGCTGGAAGCAACGGGGCTGCGCTTTGCGGGTGTCTCGCCGGATGGCCTGCTGCCGGAGACGATCGAGTATCCCGACCACCCCTGGTTCATTGGCGTGCAATACCACCCCGAACTCAAATCGCGCCCGCTGGAACCACATCCGCTTTTCGCCAGCTTTATCGCGGCGGCAGTAGAACAGAGCCGGCTGGTGTGAACGGCTGCTCACGACGTTTTCAAATCGTCATTGCGAGCAAAGCGAAGCAATCCATAGCCACGCCGGCCGAAGCTGCGGCGGGTTGAAACGCAGTGCTGGATTGCTTCGCTTTGCTCGCAATGACGCAAGTGGATGCCTTTCGCCAAATCCTCCAGCCGTCATCGGCATGTCATTCCACCGACAAGTGTCACCGCTAAGCCCCGGAAGAGATCAGGATGGAGGCGGACATGACGATGATCACGAGGCGCGGAGCGATGGCGGGAACGGCGGCGTTGGCTGCCAGCGGGGCATTCGCCCAGTCCGACGACCGTCCGGTGATCACCATCGCCGTGCAGAAGATCGCCAACAACAACACGCTCGAGATCGCCTACGAGGCGTCGAATGTTGCGACGCGCTGGTACAACCTGATCAAGGAACCCCTGATCGACACCGACTGGACGGGCGATCTCAAGCTCCAGCCTGGCATCGCTGAAAGCTGGAGCCGCATCGACGGACGTACGGTGGAGTTGAAACTGCGCCCCGGGGTGAAGTTCCAAAACGGCGACGAGCTGACGCCGGAGGACATCGCCTTCAGCTTCGGGCCGGATCGCCTCTTCGGCAATCCAGAGCGCCAGGCGCGTGGCAATGCTGACCCCAAGGCGCTACCCGTTGCGCTGCCAAGGGCTGCCGCAGCCGCCTACCCGTCGATCGAGAAGATCGAGATTGTCGACCGGCGCACCGTGCGGTTCGTCAACAAGCTGCCGGATGTGACGCTGGAAGGCCGCATCTCGATGCGCGTCGGCTGCATCCTCAACAAACGCGCCTTCGATCAGGCGGCAAGCTGGCTGGACTTCGTCCGCAAGCCTGTGGGCACCGGGCCTTACATGGTGCGGGATTTCAAGCCGGACACGCATCTGATCCTGGATGCCTTTGACGGCTATTGGGGTGGCCGGCCGCCGATCCGCACGATCCGGTTTCTTGAAGTGCCGGAGCTTGCGTCCCGCGTGAACGGGCTGCTTTCGGGCGAGTATGATTTCGCCTGCGACATTACGCCGGACCTCGTCGAGACCATCGAGAAGAACCCGCGCTTCAACGTCGTCGGCGGGCCGATCCTCAACCAGC
>JBOFUS010000032.1:0-1582 GCA_051652685.1 Beijerinckiaceae bacterium | reverse complement strand
CCGTCCTTCATAAGGCTGATGGGGGCGAGCGCCTTGATGCCGATGCAGTCATCCGCAAAACCGACGGGCTTGCCGAGCCGTTTCGCAAGCTCCGCCGCGATGGGCGCTAGGCTCTCATGGGCGTTCGGCGCTTTGGGTCGGCCAAAATGCGCCAGCAGGATCACGCGCCCGCCCTTGTCGGCGATCTCGCGGATGGTGGGCAGGATGCGGTCCAGCCGCGTGCCATCCGATACATGGCCGTTCTCGATCGGCACATTGAGATCGACACGGACGAGCACGCGCTTGCCGGCGGGGGAGAGGTCAGAGAGGGTCTTGAAGGTCATATAATTCTCAGGTTAGTGCGTAAACGATCCCCGCGCCGGCACCCCACGTTGCAAGAAGCGCAAGCAGCAACATCCACCACGTGGGAAGATTCGAAACGCGGCCCTTCACTTCTGCCACTTCAGCCTTGAGTGAACCGAAGTCCTTCTGAAGGGCAAGATAGTCGGACATCTTGGGCAAGTGCTTGATTTCGGACACCGCAGCCTCAATGGCCTTGAGGGAGGCCCTAACCTCCTTCATGTCGTCCTCAAGCCGCGCAACTCGCTGCTCGATCATGGGATCCTCCGGGCCAGCACCATCTGCGCCTCCACGCCCCTCACCAGGAAAACGTACCACGTTGTTCATGGTTTGACTAATTCTCCATAGAGGCCAGCATCAACGCCCTCAAGGGCTGCTTCCGCGAACTGTTTAACAAGACCACAATGGGTGCAGACTACAGTAACCAGAGGCTGTACTACTCTTACTCCGGCTGCGGTATTTGGTTTTTGCTCCCGGACTAACCATGTTCTAAGCTCAACCTCCGGCTGCTCAAGCAGGCCAAAATCACTCCTCGCACATCCTTCGCACTTCAGGTGTGGCGCACGCTCCAGAATGAGCCTTGCTAGACGCTTTGCACGTTCGTCCGGTATGGAACGGATAACAAGCATGTTTGCTCACATCACCTTCGCCATCGCCACCGCCGTGTCGCACATGCGGTTGGAGAAGCCCCATTCGTTGTCGTACCACGAGAGCACCGAGCAGAAAGTTCCGTCCAGCACCTTGGTCTGGTCCATGTGGAAGATGGACGAGTGCGGATCGTGGTTGAAGTCGATGGAGACGTTGGGCTGGAGCGTGTAGCCGAGCACGCCCTTCAGCGCACCGTCGGCAGCCGACTTGATGGCCTGGTTGATCTCCTCAACGCTCGTCGCACGCTTCGCGATGAACTTGAGATCCACCACCGAGACGTTGGGTGTCGGCACGCGGATGGCGAAACCGTCGAGCTTGCCCTTGAGCTCCGGCAGCACGAGGCCGACGGCCTTGGCGGCTCCTGTCGAGGTCGGAATCATCGACACGGCGGCGGCGCGCGCCCGGTAGAGATCCTTGTGCATCTGGTCGAGGCTCGGCTGGTCGTTGGTGTAGGAATGGATGGTGGTCATCATCCCCTTCTCGATGCCGATCACGTCGTTCAGCACCTTGGCGACCGGGGCCAGGCAATTTGTGGTGCAGGACGCGTTCGAGATGACGAGATGGTCCTTCGTCAGCTTGTCGTGGTTGACCCCGT
>JBOFUS010000031.1:0-2568 GCA_051652685.1 Beijerinckiaceae bacterium | reverse complement strand
TGGCTGAAGGTGACGACCATGTCCTCGCGCTTGATGAGGTCCTCGTCGTCCATGTCGCCGTCGGAATCCATGATCTCCGTCTTGCGCGGCGTGGCGAAGGCAGCCCTCACCTCCGTCAGCTCATCCTTGATGATGGTGAGGATGCGGGCGCGCGAAGAGAGAATGTCGAGGTATTCGCGGATTTCGTCGGCGATGGTGCGCAGCTCGTCGCCGATCTCGTCGCGGCCAAGCCCGGTCAGTCGCTGCAGGCGCAGGTCGAGGATGGCGCGGGCCTGCTCTTCCGACAGGCGGTAGTCGCCGTTTTCCTGGATCGGATGGCGCGGATCATCCACCAGCGCGATCAGCGGTGCCAGATCGCGCGCCGGCCAAAGGCGGCCCATCAGCGCCTCGCGGGCGATTTCGGGTGTGGCGGAACGGCGGATAAGGCTCACCACCTCGTCGATGTTGGCGACGGCGATGGCGAGGCCGCAGAGCACATGGGCGCGGTTGCGCGCCTTGGTCAGCCGGTGCTTGGTGCGCCGCGAGACGACAACCTCGCGGAACTCGACGAAGGAGCGGATGAAATCCTGGAGGTTCATCACTTCCGGTCGGCCACCGTTCAGCGCCACCATGTTGGCACCAAACGTCGTCTGCATGGAGCTGTAGCGGTAGAGCTGGTTCAGCACGACTTCGGCCACGGCGTCGCGCTTCAGCTCGATGACGACGCGCACACCCTCGCGGTTGGACTCGTCGCGCAGGTCCGAGACACCCTCGATCTTCTTTTCGCGCACCAGTTCGGCGATGCGCTCGATCATGTTGGCCTTGTTCACCTGATAGGGAACCTCGGTGAAGATGATGGCCCAACGGTCCTTGCGGATTTCCTCAACCGTGGCGCGCGCACGCATCACAATGGAGCCGCGCCCCAGATGATAGGCGGAGCGGATGCCTGACCGGCCGAGAATCATTGCGCCGGTCGGGAAGTCGGGACCAGGGATGATCTCCATGAGCTCATCAATGGTGATGCCGGGATTCTCGATCATCGCCATACAGGCGTCGATCACTTCGCCCAGATTGTGCGGCGGAATGTTGGTTGCCATGCCGACGGCGATGCCGCCTGCGCCATTGACCAGAAGGTTGGGGAAGCGCGCCGGCAGGACGGTCGGCTCCCGTTCCTTGCCGTCGTAGTTGGACACAAAATCAACGGTGTCCTCGTCAAGATCGGCCAGCAGCGACATGGAAGCACGCGCCAGCCGCGCCTCGGTGTAGCGATCTGCCGCCGCACTGTCGCCGTCCATGGAGCCGAAATTGCCCTGCCCGTCGATCAGCGGCAGCCGCAGCGAGAAATCCTGCGCCATGCGCACCAGCGCGTCATAGACGGCGAGGTTGCCGTGCGGATGATACTTGCCCATCGTGTCGCCGACGATGCGGGCGCATTTCGTGTAGGGCCGCTCGGGAAGGTTCTTGTTCTCGTGCATCGAGAAGAGGATGCGCCGGTGAACGGGCTTCAGCCCGTCACGCACATCCGGCAAGGCGCGGCTCACGATCACGCTCATCGCGTAATCGAGATAGCTGCGCTTCATTTCATCGGTAATCGAGATCGGCCGGATGTCGCTCGGCTCGGCCGGGCCGCCGGTGTTTCCGTCTGCGGGGGGCGGCGGATTGGTGTCTGACACGCTGAATGCAACCTGTGTTGGGCCGATTGTGACGGCGTTCAACCATCTCTAGCTGATTCATCCGGCAAGACCAAATGAAAGCAGCATTGCCTTTGTTGAAATAATCACATTATTTCATGCGCTTAGACATTGTCTCCACAAGTTTCTTGGTTGACTTGCGGCTGTCGTCCTCCACCGGCATGGTGCGGCACCATGGATTTCCTCTCCAACGCCTTCGTCACACTGCTCGTCACCGTCGATCCGCCGGCGATCGCGCCGATGTTTCTGGCCCTGACAGTGGGCATGACGGCGGCCGAGCGACGGCAGGTGGCGGCGCGCGCCACGATCATCGCGGCATTGGCGCTGGCCTTCTTCGCCATCGCCGGCCAGAAAATCCTGTCGCTGCTCGGCATCACGCTGCCAGCGTTCCGCATCGCGGGCGGATTGCTGCTGTTCTGGATCGCCTTCGAAATGGTGTTCGAGAAGCGCAGCAAGCGGAAGAACGACGTCGCGAAAACCGCCATCGACGAGGATCATATCCGCAACGTCGCGGCCTTCCCGCTGGCGATCCCGCTGATGGCGGGGCCGGGTGCCATAACCGCTACGATGCTGCTCGCCAGCCAGGCCGACGGCGAACCGCTGCGGCTTGTCTTGCTGATGGGCATCATCCTTGCCGTCTGCGCGCTTTGCTATATGACTTTTCTCTTCGCCGAGGTCATTTCGAAGGGACTTGGCGTCACCGGCAACATCGTGCTGACGCGTCTGCTCGGCATCGTGCTGGTGGCGCTTGCGGTGCAGTTCGTGCTGGACGGGGTCAAGGCGTCCTTCGGGCTGAAATAGCGCATCGGTGCAAACTCTGTTGTCCTTGCGGGCGCGCCCTTGCGCCGTTATCTGCACGCCCATGCCAAAGTCAGTCCAGGAAGCCATCGAAGCCTTC
>JBOFUS010000030.1:0-4444 GCA_051652685.1 Beijerinckiaceae bacterium | reverse complement strand
ATTCGCGCATCGATCTCGAACCACAGCGCACCACCAGCGAGCACCGCCGAGGCGAACCCCAGCGCCATGCGCAGCAACGGTTGCTGGAGGAGCGGAAGCTTGCGGGGCATTGTTCTCGTTGGAGACATGGATCTTGTTGAAGACACGGATCTTGTTGAAGAGTGCATCTCTTCGAAAAATCGCTCCCCGGCTTCATTCCAAAGACGGAGAGCCATCACGTTGCATCATGCCCGCGTTGGCGCAATAGCTGCTGAAACGGAAGCGTCAGACTTCCGCTGAAGTTTGCAAACGGGAGGAGCACGGATGACCAGCGGCGGACGT
Organism: Beijerinckiaceae bacterium; assembly: GCA_051652685.1. Classification (GTDB taxonomy): domain Bacteria; phylum Pseudomonadota; class Alphaproteobacteria; order Rhizobiales; family Beijerinckiaceae; genus JADCCX01. The sequence goes on along the minus strand of JBOFUS010000030.1, from coordinate 4,123 downwards.
CACGCGCACGTACATCGGGACAGTCTCGACAACCGCGAGGCCTTCTGGCTGGAAGCTGCGCGCGCCATCGACTGGTTCCGCGCGCCCCGGCGCGCTTTTGACACTGATGCGGGTGTCTATGGCCGCTGGTATCCCGACGCCATCGTCAATACCTGCCACAACGCCGTTGATCGCCATGTGCTGGCCGGGCGCGGCGATCAGCCGGCCTTCATCCACGACAGCCCGGCGACGGGATCAAAGCGGATCATCACCTACCGCGAACTGCTCGAAGAGGTGACCGCCACCGCCCGCATGATCCTCGATCACGGCGTTCGCAGGGGCGACCGGGTGCTCATCTACATGCCGATGGTGCCGGAAGCCGTGATCGCCATGCTCGCCTGCGCCCGCATCGGCGCGATTCATTCCGTCGTCTTCGGCGGCTTTGCGGCACGCGAACTGGCGACACGCATCGATGATTGCGGGCCGAAACTGATTCTGGCCGCCTCCTGCGGCATCGAGGGGCAGAAAATCGTTCCCTACAAGCCGCTGCTCGACGAAGCGATCGCGACTGCCCGGCACAAGGTGCGGAAGGTTGTTGTCCTTCAGCGACCGCAGCTGGCGGCCACCATGATCGCCGGGCGCGATATGGATTGGGCGGAAGCGGTGGAGAGCGCCCGCCACGCCGTGGATGCCGGACGCGGCGTGCCCTGTGCCCGCATGAAGGCGACCGATCCGCTCTATATCCTCTACACCTCCGGCACGACCGGGATCCCGAAAGGCGTCGTGCGCGACAATGGCGGGCATCTTGTCTCGCTGCACTGGTCGATGGCCAATCTCTATGGCGTGCGTCCGGGCGAAGTGTTCTGGGCGGCCTCCGACATCGGCTGGGTCGTCGGCCACAGCTACATCGTCTACGCGCCGCTTTTTGCCGGCGGGACATCGATCATCTTCGAAGGAAAGCCGGTCGGCACGCCGGATGCCAGCGCCTACTGGCGCGTCATCGCCGAACACAAGGTGGCGGTGCTGTTCACGGCACCAACCGCTTTCCGCGCCATCAAGAAGGAGGATCCACAGGCGAAACTGATGGCAGGGCATGATCTCACGAGCCTGCGCGCGCTGTTTCTTGCCGGCGAGCGCGCCGATCCCGACACCGTGCAATGGGCGGAAGGCATCCTCGACCGGCCTGTGATCGACCATTGGTGGCAGACGGAGACCGGCTGGTGCATTGCCGGCAACCCACTTGGCGTAGAGAAGCTGCCCGTGCGCCACGGGGCACTCTCCGCGCCGATGCCAGGATACGACATCCATTGCCTCGACGAGGGCGGTAACCCGCTGCCGCCCGGCATCATGGGTTCCATCGCGATCAAGCTTCCCTTGCCGCCGGCCGCCTTGCCGACGCTGTGGAAGCAGGACCAGCGTTTTCACGATGCCTATCTGGCGCAGTTTCCAGGCTACTATTCGACGGCCGATGCCGGTGTCATCGATGCGGACGGCATGATCACGATCCTTGGCCGCACCGACGACATCATCAACGTCGCCGGCCACCGCCTCTCCACGGGCGGCATGGAAGAGGTGCTCGCCTCGCATCCGGCGGTGGCAGAGTGCGCCGTACTGGGCATCGCGGATGATCTCAAAGGCGAGGTACCTTGCGGCTTCGTGGTGCTGAAGGCGGGCGTCAACGAGACGGCAGCATCCATAGAAGAGGCCTGCGTGAAGCTGGTGCGGGACAAGATTGGCCCTGTTGCCGCCTTCCGGCTGGCAATCGTTGTGAACCGGCTGCCGAAGACGCGCTCAGGCAAGATCCTGCGCGGCACCATGAAGAAGATTGCGGACCGCAGCTCCTTCACGATGCCGGCAACCATCGACGATCCGGCCATTCTCGACGAGATCAGGGCCGCACTGGCTGCCAGGGGGCATCCGGTCTGAATTCAGCCGAAGCTGACAAGCGCTGCTGTTGCATCATCGGAACGCTTGAAGCGCGGCCACAGGCGACCATCGGGATCCTCGATCTCCTCGATCCGGCGAAGTTCTGCGCCGAGTTCCGCAAGCCCGAGACGCCGCGCATCGGCCAGCATTCCGGCCGCATCCCGGCGACCGTATTTCAGCTCCAGCGCCGAGAATCCGTCGGTCATCAGCAGTGCTTCGGCCGGACCTTCCAGCGGAAAGCGGGCCACCTCCAGATGCGCTGCTGCCTCAGGTGCAAGGCCCAGCAGCCAGCGGCCGGACGGCGTGTTGACCGCCATGCGCGCCTCGCGTAACCGCGCCACGACACTGTCGGAACGCAGCATTGCTGCACCGCCCTGGTCTGCGCCGAGCCTTGCCGCAAAGCGCCGCTCTTCCGCCTCGCCCTCCGCCGTCTCGCCGCAAGCGACGATCCGGTCGCCCAGCCTCAGGAGCGCGCGGCAATCGCCTTGCCAGACGGCTTCGACATGGTCAGCGTGAAACGTGAGCATCAGGAACGCCGCGATGGGGGCCTGCCAGTTGAACTCCGGCATCGCCCGGGCCTGAACTGCGAAAGCTGACTTGAGCCCTTCGATCACTGCGCCAATCATTCCCGATGTCTCGACGGTATCGGCATGGCGATGGAACAGGCGGTTCGCCTCGCGCGCCAGCCAGGCGGCGTCGCTCTGTCCGGGCAGCAGTGGCGGACCGAGGCTGGTCGCTCCATCGATCACCCATACCCTATTGCCGGCTATGCCTTGGGCGTCATCGTTGGGCTTCGCCCGGTTTCCTGCCAGCGAGACTGTATCAAGCGCCTCGACCGGCTTCACAGGGTCTCCAGCAGGCGGGCCATGAGCGCGGCGCGGGGTGCCAGCGATGAAACGAAGCAATGCTCGTTCAGGGTATGCGCGCCCTCGCCGTCACAGCCAAGACCATCGAGCGTTGGCGTGCCGATGGCGGCGGTGAAATTGCCGTCCGAGCCACCGCCAGTCATCAGAGCTTCCGGAAGCGCGAAGCCCAATGCCGCCGCCTCGCGGACGGCGTGATCGTAGAGCGCCTGAATCTCGGGAGTCTTCGACATCGGCGGCCGGTTCATCGCGCCCTCGATCCGAAGCTGAATGTCCGGATCATACGGCTTGAGATCGAGGATCGCGCGCTCGAAGGCGCGGCCATCCTCCACGGTCGCGACGCGCAGGTCGATCGAGAAGCGGCAATGCTGCGGGATGACGTTCGGTGCGGTTCCGCCTTGCACGGTCGCAACCGTCGTGGTGACACCACGGGCGTAGTCCGTCATCGCCTCGATGGCGAGGATCTGGCGCGCGGCCTCGCGGATGGCGCTTCGACCATCCTGATGGCGCGCGCCGGAATGCGCCGGGCGGCCCTCCACATGCGCCTCGAAACGACCGACACCCTTGCGCGCCGTGACGATGCGGCCACCGTCGCGGGCGGGCTCCGTCACAAGGGCAGAAACGGCACGCCGGCCTTCATCCTCGATGATCGCCCGCGTCGTCGGGCTGCCGATCTCTTCGTCAGGCGTGAACAGAAACACGAGCGGTCGCCGCGCGGTGCCGCCGGTTGCGACCGCGCGAAAGGCTTCAGCCGCAAGGTAGGCCCCGCCCTTCATGTCATAGATGCCCGGCCCGTAAAGCCTGTCTCCGTCGCGCCGCAGCGGCAAGTCCTTCTCGATGGTTTTCAGCGGATGCACGGTGTCGACATGGGACAACACGAGGATGGGCCGCTCGCCATTGGCTGGGCCGGCAGCGATGCGCAGGGTATCTCCCAGCCCGTCGCGCCCGGGGATGCGCTCGACCTTGCAGGCATCCACGGAGAAGAAGGCCGCGACGAGGTCCTGCATCTTGTTCACGGCAGCGGGGTCAAGCGTCGGGCTTTCCCGCGCTACCCAGCCTTGCAGCACCGAGGCCATGGCCTCCCCGTCGAAACGATCTCTGTTCATTGGCAGATCATCTCAGAACGGGATGTCGTCGTCCATATCCGATGGACGTCCACCGCCGGATGACATGCCGCCCCCCGAAGACGACAACGCGGGCCGGCGTTCCGTCGGCGCGGAACGGTTGAAGTCGCCACCACCAGAACGGTCCTCCATCTCGCGGCCACCGCCGCCACCGTCGCCGCGGCCACCCAACAAAGTCATCTCGCCGCGATAGCGTTGCAGAACGATCTCGGTCGTGTAGCGGTCCTGGCC
>JBOFUS010000029.1:0-6571 GCA_051652685.1 Beijerinckiaceae bacterium | reverse complement strand
TCGTTCGCCCGGCGCATGATTCCAATATCATCGCCGAAGAGTCGATCATCGTTGGCAACACCGTGCTTTACGGTGCCATCGCCGGCGAGTGCTACTTCCGGGGTGTGGCCGGCGAGCGTTTCGCCGTGCGCAACTCGGGTGCCATCGCGGTCGTCGAGGGCACGGGTGACCATGGCTGCGAATACATGACCGGCGGCGTGGTCGTTGTCCTCGGCCAGACGGGCCGCAACTTCGCTGCCGGCATGAGCGGCGGCATCGCCTATGTGCTCGACGAGGACGGCACCTTCCGCAAGCGTTGCAACCTTTCCATGGTCGATCTGGAGCCGGTGGAGGAGGAAGAAGACCTCAGTCAGCAGCACTATCACCACGGCGGCGACCTGGAGTCGAAGGGCCGTGTCGATATCATGAGCAACATGGGCGGGCAGGATGAGGAACGGCTGCTGAGCCTCATCCAGAACCATCTGAAGCACACGGGCTCGACCCGCGCAAAGCTGATCCTCGATAACTGGGCGGACTACCGCGGCAAGTTCGTCAAGGTGATGCCGGTGGAGTATCGCCGGGCGCTGAAGGAGATGGAAGCGGCACAGCGGCTGATGGCGGCGGAGTGACCAGGCTTGTCACGATCGCTTCTCGACTCGATGCGAAGGAATCCCGTTAGCGACTGGACGATCGCCGACGTGGCGACCCTCTGTCGCGCCCATGGAATGACGTGCACCGCGCCAAGCGGAGGCGGTTCTCACTACAAGGTCTCGCGGGATGGCTCTCGCCTGATCCTCACCATCCCGTCGCGACGTCCCGTGAAAGCGGTGTATATTCGCAAACTTGTTGCATTCGTGATCGAGCACGGAGATGCCCTATGAGCGATTTGTCCTATGCGGTCATCGTCGAACCGCTGCCGGAGGGAGAAGGCGGTGGCTTTCTCGCCTCAGCGCCCGATTTGCCTGGCTGCATGACCGACGCCGATACGCCCGAAGCGGCGCTGACCGCAATTCGCGGCGCAATCGAGGAATGGATCGCCGAAGCAAAACGCATCGGACGCGTTGTGCCGCTTCCCACGAAACGGGTGGCTTGAAGCGCATGTCGGATCTCATCGTCGGGAAAAGGGGCGGCGACAGTCGCAGCAGTGGAACGCAGCGGAGCAAGGCAGATATGCTTCTGACGAATACTCCCGCAGTTGAAGGCTATCGAGTTTCCACATACCAAGGCATTGTTCATGGGTGTTGTATCGAGAAAATTGATGCACGCGCTTCTTTGTTCGCCGAGAAAGAGATCGACATCATGAAATTAAACAGTGAAGAGAGGATGATAGATGCAGCGACGAAGATCGGTGTAAATGCAATCATTAATGTAAAATTTCAACCTAGTGTATCGGTAAGTGGCGACTGGAGTCAAGATGAGTATTATTTTGCGAGTTGCTATGGATCAGCAGTATTTATCGAAAGAATATAGTCATTTCGACGTGGTTTTTGACTAGGTAGTCAAACTCGAATTTGGACGAATGAGGAAGACGAAATGGGCAAGGTCACAGGTTTTCTCGAAATCGACCGGCAGGACCGGAAATACGCTCCCGCGTCGGATCGTATCCGGCACTACAGGGAGTTCGTGATCCCGCTGTCGGAAGGCGCGGTGAAGGATCAGGCGGCGCGTTGCATGAACTGTGGCATCCCGTTCTGTCACAACGGCTGCCCGGTCAACAACCAGATCCCGGACTGGAACGACCTTGTCTACCAGGACGACTGGGAGGAGGCGCTGCGCAACCTCCACTCCACCAACAATTTCCCGGAGTTCACCGGCCGCGTCTGCCCCGCGCCCTGTGAAGCGTCCTGCACGCTGAACATCGAGAACACGCCCGTCACGATCAAGAGCATCGAATGTGCGATCATCGACAAGGGCTGGGAGATGGGCTGGGTGAGGCCCGAGGTGCCCAAGCACAAGACAGGCAAGAAGATCGCTGTCGTCGGTTCAGGCCCAGCGGGGCTGGCCGCCGCCCAGCAGCTCGCCCGCGTCGGCCATGACGTGCATCTCTACGAGAAGCACGCGCGCGCCGGCGGCCTGCTGCGCTACGGTATCCCTGACTTCAAGATGGAGAAAAAGCACGTCGACCGCCGCGTCGAGCAGATGGAGGCGGAAGGCGTGACTTTCCATTACAACGTCAATGTGGGTGTCACGGTTTCGGCGAAGGAACTGGCTGACACCCATGACGCCGTGATCCTGTCGGGCGGCTCGGAAAAGCCACGCGATCTGCCGATCCCCGGCCGCGCGTTCAACGGCGTGCACTTCGCCATGGACTTCCTGCCGCAACAAAACCGGCGCGTCAGCAACGAGGGCTGGAGCTCCACGCCGATCCTGGCTGGCGCAAAGCACGTCGTCGTCATTGGCGGAGGTGATACGGGCTCGGACTGCATCGGCACCTCGGTGCGCCAGGGAGCGCTCTCGGTGACACAGCTCGAGATCATGCCGCAACCACCCGAGATGGAGAACAAGGCGCTGACCTGGCCGAACTGGCCGCTGAAGCTGCGCACCTCGTCGAGCCATGAGGAAGGCGCGGAGCGGCAGTTTGCGGTCGCGACCGTCCGCTTCGAGGATGACGGCAAGGGTAATGTCCAGAGCCTCGTCTGCGCGCAGTCCGGGCCGGATTTCAAGCCGATCGCGGGAACTGAGTTCACACTCAAGGCCGACCTCGTGCTGCTGGCCATGGGCTTCGTGCAGCCGGTGCATGAGGGTCTGGTGCAGGAGCTTGGCGTGGCGACCGACACGCGCGGCAACGTCAAGGCGACGGAGCGCGACTACCGCACCAGCATGGACAAGGTCTTCGTCGCCGGCGACATGCGGCGCGGCCAGAGCCTCGTCGTCTGGGCGATCCGCGAGGGGCGGCAGGCGGCAAAGGCGGTCGACGAATTCCTGATGGGTGCCAGCGTATTGCCGCGCTGACTACTGGACGCGGCGCGGGATCGCCGCCGTCGGTGGCGTTGTCCACGCAAAGTCGTCGGCACGCCCGGGTTTTGGCTGGGGCGGCCGCCCATAAGCCAGCGCCTGCTCCACCATCAGGGCGGGGCCAGCCGGGAGCGAGACGGGCCGGGCCTGGAGAAGTTTGCCATCAGCCGCCAGAGGTGCTGCGGTCAGTTCGAGGATCGGACCTGCTGCCGGCTTTTCCGGAATCAGCGGCAGGGCTTCCAGCGCGCCGGGCAGCGGGATGGAGAAACCTCGCTCTTCAACTGGCGCGTCGCGTTTAACAAGCTCCGAGATATCACTGGGCAGGGCAGCGATGGTGGGCCGGTCGCCTTCCTTGCGGAGCAGATGCTCCACGTCCCGTGCCGCGAAGAATGCGAGCTTGGCAATACCAGCCTTGGTGAAATGCACGCCGTCGGCCGTGCGCAGCCGCATCTGCTGACCGTTCATGTCGGGGCCAATCGGTGAATAGCCTCCTTCAGTGCCAAGGAATGCCTCCCAGATATCGGTGAAAGCCTGACCGGAGCGCGAAACGCGGCTGCGAACGATATCGTTCAGAAAGATCATGTCTGCGGTGAAGCGTGCGCCCTGCATCACCGGGTTGCCGACCCACTGCACCTGGACCCTCTTCTCCCGCGCCTTCTCCAGCAGCGCATCGATGCGCTGCTCGTAGAGTTCACGCCAGCGATCACTGCGAAACTCGTGGCTGCCCGTCTCGTCGCGCAGGGGCTGGCGGTCGTTCGAGCCCATCATGACCACGAGGAGATCGACCCGCTCTGATCCTGCAAGCAACTCCGTCACTGCCTTGCCCCAGTCGTGGTAATCATCCCGGACAAGGCCTGACGATGACCTCGCCTTCTTCAGAACCGCCACAGCCTTGCTGGTTTCCTGAAGCCTGTCCTTTAGGCCGGCAGCAAGAAGCTCTGCCAGCGAGTCTCCAATGACGTGGACGAAGATACTTGGCGGCGGAGCAGGTTCCGGGGGTGCAGCAGGCTCCTGGGGCACCGCCACCTCCGGGCTGGCAGGGATCGGGCGAACGATGGCCCGGCGCGGGCGGACGACCTCTTCCTCGTCCTCGATAAAACGTTGACGCGCGGGACGGGGCCGCGGCTGAGGTTTTGCCCGCGGCGGTGCCCAGAAAATCGGACCCTGGCTGGGGTTGTACCGGAAGAAATCCAATGGACTACCCTGCGCCTTCACCATGCCGGGTGAGGCGATCAGGGCCATCGAAAGCAGGATCGACAGTTTGGGCGACATGGCAACGACATAACCTCGAAACCTGCCATTTGCCAATCACACCCTTGCGGGATGGTTGCTCCCGGGACGCCCGGCTGGTACCCCGCTCGCCCATGTTCAAACGTCCTGACATCGAGCGATACGAGGCGCGCATGGCGCGCATAGCGCGTTGGGATCGGCCACTTGGCGATCGCAGGGACCGCATCAAGGCATGGTTCAGCATGGTCTTCGTTGACCACGGTGTGTTTCGCCTGTTCTATCTCAACAGGCACAGCGTGGACGGCCGGCTTTTCCGCGCAGCACAGCCATGGCCACACCAGATTGCGCGCTTTGCGCGGGAGGGCGGCCGCTCGCTCGTCTATCTGCGCGGAGGGCGTGAGCATGGCTCCTGGCCACTGGAAAAAGAGGCTGCAGAACATCATGGGCTGCTTCTGACCGAGTTTCTCGCCCGCTCGCGCGAAGCGCCATCAAAGGCGATGCTGCTGTCCGCCCCCGCCTTCTTTGCCGATCTGCCCTATCCGGCGCTGATCCATTGCAAGTCAGGTGCAGACCGTGCCGGCTTCGTCGCGGCCCTCTATGTGCTGGTTCATCTCAAACGCCCGGTGGCTGAAGCCATGCGCCAGCTTTCACCGAAGTACGGACATTTCAGCTGGTCGAAGACGGGAATTCTTGATCGTTTCTTTGCGCTCTACCGGGATATGGGCGAGGGGAAGGACATTCCGTTCCTCGAATGGGTCGAGAAACACTACGATCCGGACGCTTTGCAGCGTGATTTCCGCCCGGGTTTCTGGTCCAATCTCCTTGTCGACCGTATTCTGCACAGGGAGTGACAGGGACCGGCGTCATCTCGCCGCGCGGCTTGGCCCTTTCCACTTGGCCGCGAGGGGATTAACGCAGGGCCATGAACGCCGTCCTGTCCGGGGTTGTCCCCTTCGCCATTGGAGCCGTGGCCATCGTGCTGCTGCTCGGGTTGTTCAACATGCTCAAGGGCGGCGATGGCAACACCTCGCAGAAGCTGATGCGCTGGCGGGTGATCCTCCAGTTTGCCGCCATCGTTGCCATCATGGCGACGCTCTGGCTGAAGGGACGTTAGAAAACCATGGTTCGCCTCAATAAAATCTACACCCGCACAGGCGACGACGGTACAACCGGGCTTGGCAGCGGCAAGCGCGTGCCGAAATACGATCTCCGCGTCGATTCCTACGGTACAGTTGATGAGGCGAATGCCTGCATCGGCCTTGTCCGCCTGCATACAGGGCAGGACTTTCCTGCTCTCGACGCGATGCTGATGCGCATCCAGAATGATCTTTTCGATCTGGGCGCAGACCTCTGTACGCCCGACATTGGGGAGCCGCTCCCCTACGAGCCGCTGCGGATCGTGCAGGAGCAGGTGGAGCGGCTGGAGAAGGAGATCGATGAGCTGAACGCCGATCTCGCTCCGCTCAGATCCTTCGTGCTGCCGGGCGGTTCACCCTCGTCGGCCTATCTGCATCTGGCGCGCACGGTCACGCGACGGGCGGAGCGACTGATGACGGAACTCGTGGCGCAGCCGGGCGAGCGTGTCGGCTCGGCGGCGATGAAGTACGTCAATCGCCTCTCGGATTTCCTCTTCGTTGCCTCGCGCTGGGTCAACGACAAGGGCGCGAAGGACGTGCTTTGGGTGCCGGGCAAGAACCGGTAAGATCTACCGCCCCACGCCATTCGCCTGGATCACCTGCCGGCTCACGATCAGGCGCATGATCTCGTTGGTGCCTTCCAGGATCTGGTGGACACGCAGATCGCGCACCAGCTTCTCGACGCCGTAGTCCTGCAGATAGCCATAGCCACCATGCAGTTGCAGGGCGTCGTTTGCCACCTTGAAGCCGATGTCGGTGGCAGTACGCTTTGCCATGGCGCAGCGCATTGTCGTCTCCGGGTCCTGCCGGTCATAGGCGGAAGCAGCCGCGTAAAGGAAGGTGCGGGCCATTTCCAGCTCTGTCGCCATGTCGGCGATCTTGAACTGCAACGCCTGCATCTCGTTCAGCTTCTTCCCGAAAGCCTTTCGCTCGTTGGCATAGGACAGCGCCTTCGACAGGGCAGCCTGTGCGCCGCCGATGGAACAGGCACCAATGTTGAGGCGGCCGCCGTCAAGCCCGCTCATGGCGATGCGGAAACCCTCGCCTTCGTTGCCCAGAAGGTTGGCAACCGGGACGCGGCAATTGTCGAAGATCACGGCGCGGGTTGGCTGCGCGTTCCAGCCCATCTTCTTCTCGTTGGCCCCGAAGGAGAGCCCCGGCGCATCCTTTGGCACGAGAATCGACGAAATGCCCTTCGGCCCATCCTCGCCGGTGCGCACCATGACGAGATAGAGGTCCGCGGCACCGGCGGCCGAGATGAACTGCTTCTG
>JBOFUS010000028.1:0-6078 GCA_051652685.1 Beijerinckiaceae bacterium | reverse complement strand
CGATGCCGTCGGCCTCAGTTCCGTGCAGCACCTGAAGCGCCTGATGCACGCCGAGCACCGCAGAGAGCCTCAGCAGCGCATCCAGATCCAGCGTGATGTCGCGGTGCTCGCGCACGGCGCGGGTCCAGTTGTGATAGGTGGAGCGCGACGGCAGCCCCAGCACCGCGCGGCGCTGCTCCTCGTTCAGTTTCCACAGGTCGGCGATGGCCAGAAACGTCCGCAACCCAGGACCGCTCAGCCGCCGGCGGTTGACCGGCGAGAAGGCCAGGTGATCGATGACCGGCGGTCCGGCATCAATGTGATGTGTTGCGCGGGCGAGCGACATGGATGCCTCCCTGCTTGTCCAGATTGGAACATAAGCTTAATCTGGATGGAGTGCAAGGAGTGGCTTTGACTTGACGATATGTGGTACGTATCGCATCCTATCGTAGGATGATCGACCAGTTCAGGGACAAGGCCGTCAAGCATCTTTTCGAGACAGGTGAAGCGCGTGGTCCTTGGCGCGCTTTTGCTGGTATCGCGAGACGCAAGCTTGACATGTTGAACGCTGCCGGGGTGATCGGCGACCTGCTGGCACCGCCTGGAAACCGGCTCGAGCAGTTGAAGGGAGATCGCGCCGGCCAATGGAGTATCCGTATCAATCGGTAGTGGCGCATCTGTTTCCGCTGGTCGAAAACAGGACCGACAGATGTCGAGATCGTCGACTATCACTAGGAGCAAGACCTTGATCCGCATCCGCACCCATCCCGGCGAGGTCCTGCGCGAGGAGTTCATGTTGCCGCTTGACCTGAGCGCGCGTTCATTGGCGCAGGCGCTGGGCGTTCCGGCCAACCGCATCAGTGAACTGGCGCGCGAGCGGCGTGATATCAGCGCTGATACAGCCCTTCGGCTGGCCCGATACTTTGGCACGACGCCCCAATTCTGGATCAATCTGCAGGTCGCACATGACCTGTCTAAAGCCGAGGCGAAGGGCGATTATTCCACTATTGCGCCGCGTGCCGCCTGAGGAATTCCACCATGCCAGCCCTCCCCAACCTCGCCATCAACCCGAAACGCCTCTGGGACGCGCTGATGGACACCGCCAGCATCGGCGGCACACCGAAGGGCGGGATCAAACGCCTGTCGGCTTCGGATGAAGACCGGCGCATCCGCGACTGGTTCCGCGCCACCTGCGAGGGGCTGGGCTGTGTTGTGCACATCGACGAAGTTGGCAACATGTTCGCCGTCCGGCCAGGGCGCGACCCTTCGGCACTGCCCATCGCCATGGGTTCGCATCTCGACACACAACCAACCGGTGGCAAGTTCGATGGCGTGCTGGGCGTGCTGGCCGCTGTCGAGGCGCTGCGCACCATGGTGGAAGCCGGTTACGAGACCACGGCACCCATCGCGATCTGCAACTGGACCAACGAGGAAGGCGCGCGCTTTGCCCCTGCCATGCTCTGCTCGGGCGTTTATGCCGGCGTGTTCACGGCGGAGTATGCGCTGTCCCGTGCCGACAGGGACGGCGTGACGCTCGGCGATGCACTCGATGCCATTGGCTATCGCGGTGCGGAGAGGGCCGGCGAGCGCAGGTTCCAGGCGATGTTCGAGCTCCACATCGAGCAAGGGCCGATCCTTGAGGCGGAGGGCGCGATGATCGGTGTCGTCCAGGGCGTGCAGGGCATGCGCTGGTACGAGGCGACGATCACCGGTCGGGATGCCCACACCGGTGCCACGCCCATGCGCCTGCGCCGCAACGCGCTGCTGGGTGCGGCACGTCTCATCGACCGGATCGATGCTATCGGTCAGGCTTTCCAGCCGGGCGTCGCGACTGTCGGCTTGATCGAGAACCGGCCGAACAGCCGCAACACCATCCCCGGAGAGGTTTTCCTAGCCGTCGATCTGCGCCATCCGGACGATGCGGCGCTGGATGCCATGGAGGCGGCCTACAAAAGCGCGCTCGATGAAACACTGACGCCGCTGGGCCTCACCTTCGAAGGCGAGCGCATCTGGCTGCAACCGTCGGTCAAGTTTGCGCCGGAGCTTGTCGCCTGCGTGCGGACTGCGGCGGCAAAAAGTGGCTTTGACACCCGCAACATCGCATCGGGTGCCGGCCACGACGCGGCCTACACGGCGCGGGTCATGCCAACCACGATGATCTTCGTGCCCTGCGCCGGTGGCGTCAGCCACAACGAGTCGGAGTCGACCGCGCCAGAGGAATGCGCGGCCGGCGCGCAGGTGCTGCTGGATGCGGTGTTGGCTTACGACAGCCGGCTCTGACGGCTCAGCGCTGCGCAAACGCCTCGCGAAACGCATCTGCCAGCCGCTGTGCTGCAGGTTCCGGCCGGCCGGGCGTCAGCATCGCGACTTCCGCCGCTGGCAGTTCCGGCAGGCCGCTCTCGGGGCCGACACGCCGGAGCGTGGCAGGCACCGTGCTTTGCACGAGGGCAGTAACGCAAAAACCACTCTCGACAGCCGAGAGAACACCCGCCGTATGCGACGAAACATAGGCGATGCGGTGGGGCCGGCGGGCCTGATCGAGCGCCGCCAGCACGCGCGGGCGCATGCGGCAGGTCTCGGAGAAGAGCGCCAGCGGCAGCGGATCGTCATCCTCCGGCCGGTGGCTGCGGGCTGCCACCCAGATCATCTGCTCGGCGCGCAGCAACTCGCCCGTCGGCTTCAGGTGATCGCGGGTGATGACCGCAAGGTCAAAACGTCCCTGGCCAAAATCCGCTTCGATCTGGCGGGAGAGATCGCAACGCACCTCGATCTCCAGCTGGGGATGCTCGCGGGCGAAACGGGCCACGATGGGGCGCAGGAAGACATCCACATAGTCATCGGGCATGCCGAGCCGCACACGCCCGGCAGAAGGTATGCCCTTTAGTTCGTCCAGCATCAGGCGTTCCTGCATCAGCCAGCGCCGTGCATGGCCGACCAGTCGCTCCCCGGCGGCAGTCAGGGTCACGCCGCGGGCGTGGCGGTCGAGCAGGCGCTGGCCGACGTCTTTTTCAAGTTCGGCAATGCGCGTGGAGACGGCCGATTGCGTGCGGCCAAGACGGTCGGCAGCCACCGTGAAGCCGCCGAGATCGGCGACAGTGATCAGCATTTCAAGCGCAAAAGGGTCGACGTGCCGCATGCTGCCAGAGTGCCCATAGCCATCAGGAAAATCAATTGCTACATTCATGCTATCGCAGACTGGAATGCCGACTGTGGTGTAGACTGCTGTCATTGCGAGTGTAGCGAAGCAATCCAGACCAACTTCTCCATGTGCGACGCGATTGGCCAACGTCGTGCTGGGTTGCTTCGCTGGGCTCGCAATGACGATTTGAACGTTGTTCATAAACCGCATGCGGTAGCGCTTGCTTCCTCCAGTCGCCAGGTCAGTCGATGTCCGCCTCCACTTCCGCCACCATGACGGCATCTGCCGACAGCCGCCGGCTGGCGCGGGACTTTGCGCTGCTGGTGCTGGGGGCCACGATCATCGGGCTCTCGTCCGCGCTGGTCCGCCTCTCGGCGATGGACCCTGCGGCCGTTGCCATGTGGCGCATGGTCTTTGCACTGCCGGTCTTCGCGGTCTGGGCCATGATCGAACGGCGCGGCGTTGCGGGGCCGGTGTTGCCGGCGGGCGTCGCGCTTCCAGCGGCGATCGCCGGCTTCGTTTTCGCGATCGATCTCACCACCAGCAACATCGCGCTGGCGCTGACGACGATGACGAGCTTCATCATTCTCGTGCATCTCGCCCCGGTGATCGTCGTGGTCGTGGCATGGTTCTGGTTCCGCGAGCGTCCGACGCGGGCAATGCTGGTCGCGCTTGTGCTGGCGCTCGCCGGTGCGGTGCTGCTGGTCCAGTCCGGTCGCGCCTCAAGCCAGGCCCCCAACCCGCTGCTCGGTGATGTCTTCGCCATTGTTGCGGCGTTTGGTTACGCGGGCTTCATTCTGGGCACGCGCCGGGCGCGGCTTCTGGCTGGCGCAGGTGTGGTTTCGTTTGTCTCATGCCTTGCCTGCGGCATCGGCTGCCTCGCGTTTGCGCTGCTGCTGGGCGAGCGCATCTGGCCACACAATGCCAACGCATGGCTGATGGTGATCCTGCTCGGTCTTGGCTGCCATGCGTTGGGGCAGGGGCTTTCGGCCTATGCCGTCGGCACGCTCGGCGCGTCGTTGGTCTCCATCGTGCTGGTCTACGGTGTTGCGGTCACGGTCTTGTCAGGCTGGATCATTTTTGGCGAAATGCCGAATCTGACCCAGCTGATCGGCGGGGCGCTGGTGCTCGCGGCTGTCATTCTTTGTCGACCAAGGCAGCAATCGTGAGGCAACGATGTTCAACAACCCCAGGCCGCGCTTGAACTTCAGTGTCGGAAATGGCGGAATCCGGTGAAGACCATCGCCAGCCCTGCCTTGTCGGCCGCCGCGATCACATCCTCATCGCGGATTGACCCGCCCGGCTGGATGACAGCCGTGGCCCCCGCTTCCGCCGCCGCCAGAAGGCCATCTGCGAACGGAAAGAAGGCGTCCGATGCAACCACGGATCCCCTCGCCAGGCTTTCCGGCGCGCCCGCTGCCCTGGCGGCCTCATCTGCCTTCCAGGCGGCAATGCGCGAACTGTCGACGCGGCTCATCTGGCCCGCTCCGATACCAACAGTGCGGCCGTTCTTGGCGTAGACAATAGCGTTGGACTTCACATGCTTGGCCACGCGGAAGGCGAAGCGCAGATCGCGAAGCTCATCCTCGGTCGGTGCGCGCTTCGTGACGACCTGCAAGGCCATATCGTCGACCATGGCGCTGTCGCGCTCCTGCAGCAGGTAACCGCCGGCCACGGAGCGGATGGTCTGACCCTGTGCGCGGGGATCGGGGAGGCCGCCAGCAATCAGCAGCCGGATGTTCTTTTTTGCGGCGACGATGGCCTGCGCCTCCGGCGTGGCGTCCGGCGCGATGATCACCTCAGTGAAGACCTCGACAATAGCCCGGGCTGCGTCGGCATCCAGCGTGCGGTTCAGCGCAACGATGCCGCCAAAGGCCGAGACGGGATCGCACGCGAGCGCGCTGCGATAGGCTTCCAGCAACGTCGCGCCTTCCGCCGCTCCGCAAGGGTTGGCGTGTTTCACAATGACAACAGCGGCGGTGCGCGCCGGATCGAACTCGGCCACAAGCTCGAAAGCCGCATCGGTGTCGTTGACGTTGTTGAACGACAGCTGCTTGCCCTGCAGCTGCCGTGCGGTCGCGACACCGGGGCGCTTTTCGGGTGAGAGATAAAAGGCCGCCTTCTGGTGCGGATTCTCTCCGTATCGCATGGCCTCCGCCAGCTTGCCGCCAACGGCGCGCCAGGGCGGGGCGTCCTCGCCGGTCTCGCGGGCAAGCCAGTTGGAAATCGCCGCATCATAGGCGGCGGTGCGGGCATAGGCCTTCTGCGCCAGCGTCCGGCGCAGCGTGCCCGTGGTTGCGCCGCCGTGGGTTTCAAGCTCCGCCAGCACGCGGGCATAGTCGGCGGGCTCCACCACCACTGTCACGTCATCGTGGTTCTTGGCGGCGGCGCGGATCATCGCCGGACCGCCGATATCGATGTTCTCGATGCAGTCATCGAAATTCGCGCCGCGCTCCACGGCCGATTCAAATGGATAGAGATTGACCACCAGCAGATCGATCGGCTCGATGCCATGGGCAAACATCGCTGCCTGATGCTCGGGGTTGGTGCGCACGGCGAGCAGGCCACCATGCACGGTCGGATGCAGCGTCTTGACCCGCCCGTCCATGATCTCCGGAAAACCCGTCACGTCGGAAATGTCGGTGACCGGCACGCCGGCCTCCGCCAGCAGCTTGCGGGTGCCGCCGGTCGAGATCAGCGCGACGCCGCGCCGTGCCAGCGCGTCGGCGAATTCCAGCAGGCCCGTCTTGTCGGAAACGGAGATGAGAGCGCGGGCAACAGTCCGCGTTTGCGTGGGCATCTTTGTGCGATCCGGAGCGATGAAGTGGGAGACCGCCCGTTAGGGCTTCGCAGCACGGAACGCAAGGCGGCGAAGGATTTTGAAGTGGGGGTTAACCTTCGGCAATCATCCGCAAAGCGGCTCCCGGTGGAAGGCCCACGGCATCAACCAGCCAGCCTTC
>JBOFUS010000027.1:0-1756 GCA_051652685.1 Beijerinckiaceae bacterium | reverse complement strand
GTCGCGATGATCCTGCAGCGCTCGGAATACTCGTCGGAAGCGAGGACAGTCCCTGGTTCAACGCCTGGATCCACCGTGACGGTGGTCAACGGCTCGCCTGTGATTGTCTCGGCCGGCGGCTATTTGCGGGCCCTGACCGACAAGGCTAGGGCAGGGGAGTTCACCCCAGGCCCGATGCTGATGGCCCTGATCGGCCAGAGGACGAAGGCCAAAAGAGGGAAACCAACGGCATGACGGACGCGCGTCTGCCACCGGACGTGAGTGCCCTACAGCCCTGCCGCCTTGGTCAGGTTCACGGTGAACCTCTCGCGCGTCTGGCGGTAGCGGCGGGTCATCTCCGCGGAGGCGTGGCCGAGTTGGTGCTGTTTGTAAGCCTCATCAATGGCCGCCGACGAGGCGAAGCCGGAGCGTAGCGAATGGCCGCAGAACAGCGCCATGCGTTTGGCTTCAGGCAGGTCCGAGCGCACACAGGCCTTCACCGCCGTGGTCTTGATCAGCCGCGCGACCTGGGCATTAACGAGGCGGTCGGCGCATACGTCACTGTTGGCCTGGCGCACGCGGCGGAAGACCGGGCCCTTGGCAATGCGGGCCAGTTTCAGCCAGAGCTACAGCGCATGGATCGGGCAGGTGGCGTCCGATGAGCCACGCCCGATCTCGACGAGCCGCCAGCCGGTTTTGCCCTTGATAGGGTGGCGATCATCGCCAGAATATCTTCGGGATAGAGCGCTTCTTTCTTTGCCGGCCTGCCATGGTTGCGCTTGATTCCTGCCATCACATCAAGGATGTGCCGGTCCTGCCGCGGCAGGGGGGTGCCAAGGGACCGGTAGGTGGTGGTGAGCGCCGCCAGCCGGCGCTCGATGGTCGAGGCGGCGGCGGCCTTCAGGCCGGTTCCGGCGGCAGACGCCGCGAGAAAGAGCCCAACGACCTGCGGATCCGGAATCTGGCTGTCAAAGCCCTGGCGCCGGCGCCAGCGTTCGAACAGTTTCCAGTCCGAGGCATAGGCCTTTTGCGTGTTGGAACTTGAGCGCGCCGCCGCATAGTCCCGCGTGGTTTCTGCAAGGAGCTCGGGCGCAGGGGAGGGGAGAGATGTTGGCATCGTCTGCAGTGCCGGGACGAGAAGCTGGGTGTCTGGCTCGGCTGGATCGGTATCATTCGTCGGTGTCGTCACCATGGGTTCACTGCCATTTCGCCAAAACTGCCAAAATTGCGAATTTGACTTATATGGAAACTGGAACAGAGGAGCGAACGCATGGCCGCAACCTTCACCTGCAGTGCCTTCAGGGCGCAAGTCGGCGAGGCGCTCGACCGGGCGCTCTCCCAGCCGGTCATCGTCACCAAGCATGGCAAGCCGAAGAATGTCGTATTGTCATATGACGCGTATGAACGGCTGATCGCGCGCCACCGTCGCATCATCCGGCCGGCCGACTGGAGCGAAGAGGAGTCGCGCGCCCTCGACGGCATGGCGATGGAGCCCGGCCACGAGGCATTTAACGTCGAGTTTAACGCCTGATCGGTGGAGGCCGTATGAGCGGGGAAAGATGGACCACTGTTGTCGGGACATTTTTCGGAAACCATCGTGGTCAAAGATCCCAGGGGTTGATGATGGAAACGCCTGTATCTTCGAAGTCGATGACGTTGCGGGTGACCAGAATCAGGTCATGGACGCGTGCGGTGGCCGCGATCAGCCCGTCGGCGGTGTTACGGCTGCGGTTGGCACTGAGACGACCCCAATCGAGCGCGACTGCTTCCGTTACAG
>JBOFUS010000026.1:0-1183 GCA_051652685.1 Beijerinckiaceae bacterium | reverse complement strand
CTTCGCAATGCTGGAAGGCATCATTGTGCTGGCGGAAACGCTGAAGCGGGTGCGGCTCGATTGGCCGGAGCGTCAGAAAGTGAAACCTGTCCAGCGGGTGACGCTGAGGCCAGAGCCGGGGCTGGTGATGATCAGGGGGGTAGGGTGCTGCCTAAGCCTCGAAGGACCACCAACGCTGATGCAACGCCCTACTTTTTCTTCCGGAACGCATCGAGGCTGACGACTGCCCCGCCCGGTTGATCGGCGGGCGGCACCTCTGCGTCCGCCTCCGTCTTCGCACCCTTGCGCCCCTTCGGCCTGGCAGTGATACCCTCGGCGGTGGACGACTTCGTCTTTGTACCCTTGGGCGCGGGAAGCGCCGAGATAGTCCCTTCGTTTGCTGGCGCGTGCATGCCATCGTCGTTCTGCGCCGTCTGTTCGGGTTCCTGCACCTCGAACTTCAGACCGAACTGCACGGACGGGTCGAAGAACCCGACCACGGCATCATAAGGCACCAGCAGCCGCTCCGGCACGCCGCCAAACGACAGCCCCACCTCGAAGGTGTGCTCGGTGACTCCGAGATCGCGGTACTGGTGCTGGAGGACAATGGTCATTTCGTCCGGATACTGCTCGCGCAGCCGGTTCGACACGCGCACGCCCGGCGCGCCGGTCTTGAAGGAGATGTAGAAGTGATGTTCTCCCGGAAGCCCGTGCTTCACCGCGTCGGTCAGCACATTGCGCACGACACCGCGAAGCGCGTCCTGCACGAGGAGATCATAACGAATGTGGTCAGTCGACATGCAGAGAATTTAGCCGATTCCACAGGGAAGGCGAGGGGGGATTTCGGCCGATGTTCGCCCGGGTGGACTGCCTGCCAGATGCCGCCTGTTGTGTTCACAGCGTCCATTCTGCCGAACCGAGAGCCATGAACGAGACAAACGTCTGGCGAACCTCAAGCAAGCCGCTGAAATCTACCCCTGCCGAACCTAGAACTGTGGGAAGAGCGCTGAACGGAATGCTTCGGCAGGTGTGTTTTTCAATTGCTGTGCAAGCGTCGCAGCCAATGATGGTTTCTGATAAACAACAAGCGCTATCAAACTCCGTATAAACTTCTGCTGCCAGCTCTTCCCAATGTCTGTGCGTCGGAAGAATACGGCATCGGCCCAGCCGATCTGATCGCGGGCATTCGGATACGATGATTCAA
>JBOFUS010000025.1:0-5838 GCA_051652685.1 Beijerinckiaceae bacterium | reverse complement strand
AAGATCAGCAGGCTGAGCATGATCGCGATGACCATAAAGGCCGTGCCGCCGAGCCAGGGAGCTTGCAGGTTCGACTTGCCCTGCTGCAACATTTCGCCGAGCGACGGCGAGCCGGGCGGCAAGCCAAAGCCGAGAAAATCGAGGCTCGTCAGTGTCGTGATCGAGCCATTGAGGATGAACGGCAGCATGGTCAGCGTCGCCACCATGGCGTTGGGCAGAACGTGTTTGACCATGATCTTGCGGTTGGAAAGACCCAACGCGCGGGCAGCCTTGACGTATTCGAAGTTGCGGGCGCGCAGGAACTCCGCCCGCACGATATTGACCAGTGACACCCAGGAAAACAGCAGCAGGATGCCGAGCAGGATCCAGAAGCTGGGGGTCACGAAGCTGGAAATGATGATGAGCAGATAGAGCGAGGGCACGCTCGTCCAGATTTCGATGAAACGCTGGAACACAAGATCGGTCATACCGCCGAAATAGCCCTGCACGGCACCCGCCGCGATGCCGATGACCGACGAGACGATGGCGAGCGTGAGGCCGAACAGCACCGACAGCCGGAAGCCGTAGATGGCGCGGGCCAGCACGTCGCGGCCCCGGTCATCGGTACCCAGCCAGTTCCACTCGATATCCCGGCAACCCGTGCCGCCGCGCTTCTCGGCGATGGCTTTGCAGTCCGCGTCCTTGAGCGTCCAGGTCGGTGGCGCAGGCGCGGGCTTGGGCAGGTCGAGATTGATCGTGCCGTAGGAGAAGCGGATCGGTGGCCACAGCATGAAGCCGTTGGCCTCGATCTCGTCGGAAATCACGGGATCGCGGTAGTCCGTGCGTGCCAGAAAGCCGCCGAACTTTTCCTCCGGATAGTCCACCATCACCGGAAACAGCCACTCGCCCTTGTAGCGCGCAACTATCGGCCGGTCGTTGGCGATGAACTCCGCGCAGAGCGTGACCACGAAGAGGATCAGGAACAGCACCAGCGACCAGTAGCCCCGCCGGTTCGCCTGGAAATTATCGAGCCGGCGCTGGTTGATCGGCGTCAGCTTGAGCCAACCCTTGCGGGCATCGGCGGGGGCGAGGGGCGCACGCTCGTCGGCGGTGAGGATGGCGTTGGTCATGAATTTGGATGCTTCATTGGAACGACACTTGCCAGAGGAACGACACTTGCCAGAAAATCCTCATCCTGAGCCTGTCGAAGGATCGAGGATTTTCTGAACGTTGCGGTCCACGACCCTTCGACAGGCTCAGGGTGAGGACCTCGCGTTGGCGCATGATACACGCGGTCCACCTCAAACCTCCCGCGCCTCGAAGTCGATCCGCGGATCGACCCATGTGTAAACGAGGTCGGAGATGAGATGCACCACGAGGTTGACGAGGCCAAAGATGTAGAGCGTGGCGAAGACGACCGGATAGTCGCGGTTCAGCGTCGCCTCGAATGACAAAAGCCCCAGACCATCCAGCGAGAAGATCGTCTCGATCAGCAGCGCTCCGGCGAAGAAAGCCCCGATAAACTTCGCCGGAAAGCCAGCGATGACGATCAGCATCGCGTTGCGGAAGACATGGCCGTAGAGCACGCGGTTTTCGGTCAGGCCCTTCATGCGGGCGGTCAGCACATACTGCTTCTTGATCTCGTCCAGAAACGAGTTCTTCGTCAGCAGAGTCGTGGTAGCAAAAGCCGACAGCGCCATGGCGAGAATGGGCAGGGTGATGTGCCAGAGATAGTCGAGCGCCTTGCCGATGGGCGAGAGCTGCGCATAGTTCTCTGAAGTAAGTCCACGCAGCGGGAATATCTGCAGGAAACTGCCGCCGGCAAAGAACACGATCAGGATGATGGCAAAGAGGAAGCCGGGGATGGCGTAGCCGACAATCACCACGCCGCTCGTCCAGATATCGAAGCGCGAACCGTCCGTGACAGCCTTCTTGATGCCCAGCGGGATCGAGATGGCATAGGACAGCAGCACCATCCAGAGCCCCAATGTCATCGACACGGGCAGTTTCTCCTTGATCAGCTGGATGACGGTGGTGTCGCGGTAATAGCTCTTGCCGAAATCGAAGCGGGCGTAGTCCCAGAGCATCTTGCCGAAGCGCTCATGCGCCGGCTTGTCGAAGCCGAACTGGGCTTCCAGCTGCTTGATGAACTCCGGATCAAGCCCCTGCGAGCCGCGATAGGCACCGCCGGAACCGCCGCCCGACGCCAGCTCGCCGCCGCCACCACCGACGCGCGAAGCCGGATCGGTGTTGTTGCCCTGAAGCTGCGCCAGCACGCGCTCCACAGGGCCGCCCGGCGCAAACTGCACGATGGTGAAGGACAGCAGCATGATCCCGAACAGCGTCGGGATGATCAGCAACAGGCGGCGCGCGATATAGGCTAGCAAGAGCTTGGCTCCCGCAGGTGCAGCGCCGCGTTGAGGGCGTTGGTCATCCGAGCTTCCTCGCCTTTTCGGCGTCGAACCACCAGGTCGAGGCCGCGATGCCGACATAGCTTGCAGTCGAGGCGAAGCGTGGGCCACGTTCGGGGCGCGCATACATGTCCCAGTAGGCCAGCCAGGCGCTGTCATTGTGCCAGGCGGGCGTCATGCTGCGCATGGAACGCAGCACGCGGTCCAGAGCGCTGGCGGCCACCGTCAGCTCCTCGCGGGTCTTTGCCCGGCTCAGGACCTCGATCAGCGCATCCACCGCCTTCGACCTGATGCCGGCGATATTGCGCCCGCCGGAGCGTGCGGCGGATTCCGAGCTGTAGACATTGCGCAGGCCATCGCCCGGCGTCAGGCTGCCGCCCATGTTGCGGAGCGTCATGTCGAAGTCGAACTCATCCATCCGCTTCTGGTACTGCGTTGCGTCCACCGTGCGCAGCGTGGCATCGATGCCGAGCAGCTTGAGGTTTTTCACAAAACCTCCGGCATGCGGGTGAAGCGAAGGGTCAAAATCGAGAAACTCGATGCGGAAGGGCTCGCCGGATGGCAGCCGTAAAACCGCCTGTTCACGCTTGCAGCCTGCCTCCTGCAAAAGCTGGGACGCGCGGCGCAGCACGTTGCGGTCCTGGCCCGTTCCGTCCGTGACCGGCGGAACGAAGGGCTCGCCGAAGACCTCTGGCACAAGCTCGGCGCGGAAAGGCTCGAGCAGCTTAAGCTCCTCGGGCGAAGGCACACCAACCGCCTTCATCGGCGTGTTCTCGAAGAAACTCTGGGTGCGCTTGTAGGCACCGAACATCAGTGTCGCGTTCGTCCATTCGAAATCGAAGGCAAGGATTACCGCCTCACGGATGCGCCGGTCCTGAAACTGCGGCCGGCGCATGTTGATGTGCCAGCCCTGGATCGACGTCGCGCCACCGCTGGCGATTTTCTCGCGCTTGACCCGGCCGTCCTGCGCGGCTGGAAAATCATACCCTGTCGCCCAGGTGCGCGAGGTAAACTCCTGCCGCATCGTGAAGGCGCGGCCCTTGAAACCCTCGAAGGCCACCGTCCGGTCGCGAAAATACTCGATGCGCAGCCGGTCGAAATTGTTGAACCCGCTGCTGACCGGCAGCTCCTTTGCCCAATAGTTAGGAACGCGGTCGAACTCGATGAAACGACCCACCTCGAAACGGCCAACCTTGTAGGGTCCGGAGCCCAGCGGCGGCTCCAGCGATGTTTCCTCGAAACTCTTCCCGGAATAGTACGCCTTCGAGAAAATCGGCAGCGAGGCGACAGCGAGGATGAGATCGCGCGGGGGATCGGGCTTGAGCTCGATCCGGAGCACATCGGGCGCTTCCGCCTCCGCCGCCACCAGATCGCGCAGCAACTGCTGATAGGAGGGATGCGCCTTCGTGCGGAACAGCTCGAGCGAAAAGGCGACATCCTCCGCCGTCAGGCGCGAACCGTCGTGGAAGCGCGCCTGCGGGCGCAGCTTGAAGCGCCACTCGGGTTTGTCTTCGGTCTTCAGAACGCTTTCGGCGACAAGGCCGTAGATCGAATCCGGCTCATCGCTGTTGCCCGTCATCAGGCTGTCGAAGGTGCCGGACATGCCGCCCGCGCCGTCACCCTTGAGGATGAAGATATTGAGCGTGTTGAACGTGTTGAAGCTCTGGTTGCCGCCCGTCTGGCTGATCTGAAAGGAGATCTGTCCACCCTTGGGTGCATCGGGGTTCACGAAACCGAAGTGTTTGAAATCCGGCGGCTGGGCCAGATCGCCGAAGACCGAAAGGCCGTGGCGCGCCTTCGACCAATCGATGGCTGCCTGAGCCGGCAGAGCGGCAGCTGCGGCCACAGCTGCGCCGCCTGCCACCATGGCACGGCGGGAAGGGCGAAAGCCGGGTGCGGTCTTGATGTTCATGGCAGGCCTCTCCCGCAAATCATCTCGCACCAGAATAGGGTCCGACGCGCCGGATCACCACAGGGAAATGTGGCGCATGCCGCGCAAATCTGCCTCAGGCCGCCAGATCCGCGACGATGGCGTCCAGCACCGGGAAGCCGCCCGGTGTCACACGCAACCGGTCGTTCGCGACCTTCTCGACCAGCCCGTCCTCGATCAGGAAGCCGACGCGCTTGGGGTCGATCTTGCGGCCGGCGATGGCAGCGTAGCGTGACAAATCGATGCCCTCGCGCAGGCGCAGACCCATCAACAGCAGCTCATCGCCCTGTTCTTCTGCCGAGAGCGCCATGTCCTCGACAAGGCCATGCCCGTCGGCCTCGACCGCCGCCATCCAGGCTTCGGGCGATTTCGCCGTTGCCTGCGCGCGCCGGAACCCGTCCGACAACAGGCGCCCATGGGCACCGGGGCCGATGCCGGCGTATTCCTGATAGCGCCAGTAGACGAGGTTGTGGCGGCTTTCGGCCCCCGGCCGTGCGTGGTTGGAGATCTCGTAGGCCGGCATGCCATACTTCTCGGTCACATCCTGCGTGACGTCCCAGAGCGCGCGGCCACGCTCTTCGTCCGGGATTTTCAGCTTGCCCGCCTTGTGGAGCGCGGCAAAAGCTGTGTCCGGCTCGATGGTCAGCTGGTAGAGCGACAGATGCTCGGCCGCGTGCGAGATCGCGGTTTCGAGCTCAGCGCGCCAGGCTTCCGGCGTCTGGTCGGGCGAGCGGGCGTAGATCAGGTCGAACGAATAGCGCTCGAAGATGGCGGCCGCCGTTTTCACGGCGGTCAGCGCTTCAGCGACACTGTGCATCCGGCCGAGTGCCTTGAGATCGGCGTCGTGGAGCGCCTGCACGCCGATGGAGAGGCGGTTGACGCCCGCCGCGCGGTAGCCACGGAAACGTTCGGCCTCCACGCTTGTCGGATTGGCCTCAAGCGTGATCTCGGCATCCGGCTCGACGCTCCAGGCCCCGGCGATGGCATCGAGGATGCCAGCCACGGTTCCAGGGGCCATCAGCGAGGGCGTGCCCCCACCGAAAAAGATGCTGCCGACGCGTCGGCCGGGCGTCAGTGCGGCGCGATGGGCGATCTCGCGCCGGAACGCCTCGACATAGCGCGTCTGATCCGGTGCATCGCGCCGGACATGGCTGTTGAAATCGCAGTAGGGGCATTTTGCGAGGCAGAAGGGCCAGTGCACATACACGCCGAAAGCCGTTTCGGCGGGCGCGGGCTTTGGCTGCGGTTTCAGCACATTGCGGATGGCATTGATCACGGGCGGCCCAGACAGGCAGCGGAAAGCGCCATGAAGGCGCGGGCCCGGTGGGAAAGGCCTGTCCCGTCCGGCGGCAGACCGTGTTTCTCGGAGGATGAAAATTCGGCAAAGGTGCGTGTATGGCCGTCGGGCACAAACATCGGATCGTAGCCGAAGCCGGCAATCCCGCGCGGCGGCCAGGTCAGCGTGCCCGGGCAACGCCCCTCGAACAGTTCCTCGTGGCCATCGGGCCAGGCGATGAC
>JBOFUS010000024.1:0-3201 GCA_051652685.1 Beijerinckiaceae bacterium | reverse complement strand
CCTACGCCACCCACCGCGATCAGGCGGGTGGTTTTAGGCAGGACGGCGCGCATGGCCTTGACGCCCGCTGCGCCGATCACCTCCATCGGGAACAGCTTCAGCGCATGGGCGCCTGCCTTGAGCGCGGCGAAGGCTTCCGTCGGGCTCATGATGCCGGGCAGCGAAACCAGACCTGCGCGGACCGTCGCCTCGATGACCGCGAGATCGGCATGTGGAGAGATGACGGCCCGGGCCCCGATTCGGGCAAGCTCCCGCACTTCGTCAACCGTCGTGACAGTGCCCGCACCGATGATGGCACGGTCGCCGAACGTTCTGACAAGTTTCTCGATGCTGTCAAAAGGCAGCGGCGAATTCAGCGGCACCTCGATGATGCGGAAGCCCGCCTGGAAGAGTGCATCGCCGATTTGGACCGCTTGTTCGGGCTGGACGCCGCGCAAGATCGCGATCAACGGGCAATGCGCAAGGCACGCATCGAACCAAGGGCGCGGATCCATCCTCAGGCTCCATCCAGTGCGGCGAGTCGTTTGAACCCGGCGACCGCCGCGTGTTGCGACCCGAGCTCGGCGGCGCGACCAAGGGAGCGGAGTGCGAGCGCATAGCGCGCCGAAAGCCCGACCTCGCCTACCAGCACGAGCCGGCCCGCAGGCGCAAGCGTCAGCCCGGCGGCAATCTCATGGCCGATGAGGATACCCGATAGCCGGTCGGCAATCGTATCAGCGGAAAAAGCACCGAGCAGCGCGCCGGATCGGGCGGTGAAGACGTCGTTGAGCAGACTGATCGCGTGGCTCGACCGTGTGCTCGCGACGCCGTCGAGGAAGGCCTCCTCATTGAAGCCGCGTTCGCCAGGCGGAATCAAGCGACCCACGATGGAGTGGTCCCTCAGCAGCGCAAAGATCTCGCCTGTCAGGAAGGTCCGGAACCCGGTGATTCGCCCGTCCTCGACTGTCGCCCATTTGCTGTGCGTGCCGGGCAGGACGACTGTCGCCGTCTCCTGTTCTCCGACGGAACCAAAGATCTGGATTTCCTCGCCGCGCATCACATCCGGTGTCGGCGCGCGCACGGCGACGCCAGGCATGAAGCGGAGCGTCGCGCCAGACTTCGACCGTCGCTCCATGGCCCGACGCCCTATGTCAGCCAGTGCAGCCGGTGCGAAGGCGTACGGCGTCTCGACCCAGCCGTTGCGGCTGGTGATCATGCCCGAAAGCAGCACCGTGGTATCAGGCGTGATCCACGCGCCAATCTCACGTTCCAGCACTGCCTCGAAGTCACCGTCAGAGACCGTCAGGATGCCGGCGGTCGCTTGATGTTGAGCTGCAACCGCGCCGCCGGAGTGAAAGCGATACGCGCGAAAATTGCTCGATCCCCAATCCACAATCACCTGTGCTGTCACGCTGCGTCCTCCGCGCTTCTACCGGGTTGACCTTAAGGCGGGATCACAATAAAGTCCATATAGAGGTTCGGAGTTCCATATTATGGATCAAAAAGCTGGGGCGCATCAATCGCACCCCTTGATCAACGGGGTCTGGCCGGTGCTCTGCACGCCATTCCATGCCGACGGCACGGTTGATGCCGATGGCCTGCGCCGCGTGGTGGCTTTTGCGATTGGCAGCGGCGTCAATGGCGTCGTTTTCCCCGGCTTCGCGAGCGAAGTCGATGCACTGACGCCTGTGGAACGTCAGGTACTGCTGCAAGCCGTCGTCAATGAAGTGGCGGGGCGCGTCCCCGTGCTGGCGGGGGCGACTGGCGCTTCGGTTGAAGCTGTCGTGTCGCTGGTGCGGGAATGCCTCGACGTCGGCGTCGGCCAGGTGATGATCCAGGCACCGAAATCCGTTGGAGCGGACGCAGCAGCGGTTACCGCTTTCTATCGCGCAATTTCGGATGCCGTGCCGGAAGCTGACATTGTGCTGCAGAATGCGCCCGCGCCGCGCGGCTCCGATCTTTCGCCGGATGCCGTCGTTGCCGTGACTGCAGCCAACCCGCGCATCCGCTACGTCAAGGAAGAGACGATTCCCTCCGGCCCGCCGATCAGTGCCATTCGGAAGGCAGCGCCAGCACATGTTGCGGGGGTTATCGGCGGCGGCGGTGCGCGTTTCGTGGTCGACGAGTATCTGCGCGGAGCCTGCGGTGCGATGCCTGCGGTGGAGTTCGCCGATATCCATGTGGCGATGTGGCTGGCGCTTGAAGCGGGGCGCGAAGCCGTGGCGCGCGATCTCTATGAGCGTATATTGCCGCTTCTGATGATCCAGAGCCACGCCCGCATGCGCTTCACCAAACGCGTGCTGATGCGTCGCGGCGTGCTCACCAACGACATGGTGCGCGCGGCGATCCCATCCTTCGACGAGCGCGATCTTGCTGAAATCGACGCCCTTCTCAACCGGATCAGCGACCTTCTCGCAGTGGCCCCCCTCAGGAAGGCCGCCTGATGGTCGATCGTGTCGCCGGGGTGGATTGCTTCGCGCTGACCATTGCGCGCGACACGCCTTATCTCGGCGCACTGCGGGCGGGCGAGGAGCCCAACGCGCGGGGGTACTTCGTCCGCAAGGGCAATAGAACGGTCTATCCAACGACCGACCGCAATGTTCTGGTTCGCATCACAACGCAGGACGGCGTCATCGGCTGGGGCGAAACCTATGGCATCGTCGCGCCCCGCGCGACCATGGCGATCATTTCCGATCTTCTGGCCGCGTTCGTCATCGGCTCCGACCCGTTCGACGCCGCCGTCACCCATGACAGGCTGTACGACATGATGAGGGTGCGGGGCTACACCGGCGGCTACTATCTCGATGCACTCGCCGCCATCGACATCGCGCTGTGGGATATCGCCGCACAGATCGCCAGGGTGCCGCTCGTTAAACTGCTCGGAGGCATCCGGCGCGAGACGATCCCCGCGTATGTCTCGGGTTTGCCGGAGGCAACGCGCGCCGCCCGCGCCGATCTCGCTGCCAGCTGGCTGGAAAAGGGTTTCTCCGACTTCAAATTCGCAGCGCCGGTCGCGGATGATGGCATTGTTGCCGAAATCGAAACCCTGCGGGCAAAGCTTGGCCCCACGGCCCGTATTGCCTGCGACATGCATTGGGCACACACGGCGGCCAGTGCCAAGGCCGCAATCCGGGCCATGGAGCCGCATGGTCTCTGGTTCGCCGAGGCTCCCGTCAACCCGGAGGATATCGACGGGCTTGCAGACGTCGCAGCAAACGTCTC
>JBOFUS010000023.1:0-6804 GCA_051652685.1 Beijerinckiaceae bacterium | reverse complement strand
AGGCCAGTGCATCCGCTTTGCGGTCGACGACGTGCGCGTCTTCGGCGGCGGCGGCTCAACCGGCACGTCAACAGGCGTGCGCGGCATCAGCCTCGCCAAGGACGACACCGTCATCTCCATGGCGATCCTGAAGCACTTCACGGCGTCACCGGACGAACGGCTTGCCTATCTGAAGCACAAGCGGGCCGAGATGCTGGGCGCCGACAGCCAGAGCGGCGATGTGGATGCGGTGGCGGATGCCGAGGAAGCCGCGGCCGACGTGGCGCTTTCGCCGGAGCGCATCGAAGAGATGCGCGGCTCCGAGGAGACGATCCTCACCGTCTCCGAGAACGGCTATGGCAAGCGCTCGTCGAGTTTCGAGTACCGGATCACCAACCGCGGCGGCAAGGGCATCACCGCCATGGTGGTCAACAACCGCAACGGTTCGCTCATCGCCTCCTTCCCGGTGGGCGATGCCGACCAGATCATGCTCGTCAGCGACGGCGGTCAGCTCATCCGCTGCCCCGTCGGCCAGATCCGCATCGCCGGCCGCTCGACGCAGGGCGTCATCGTGTTCGACACGCACGAGACGGAGAAGGTGGTCTCGGTCGAGCGCATCAGCGAGGGCGATGAGGAAGAGGTGGGCGAGGGCGAGGCGGGCTGAGTCCGTCATTGCGAGCAAAGCGAAGCAATCCAGAACGACGCTTCCGCAAGGTGCATCGCTTCAGGTATGGTCGTATGGGGCAGGCGTTGTGCTGGATTGCTTCGCTGCGCTCGCAATGACGATCAAGGCGTTAAGTTGCGTTCACGCCCTCCTCAGCGCGCGCCCTTCGCAACAAGCGCCGCCACCATCGCCGCATAGGCCCGCCCTTCCGCGAGCCGGAGCGGCGTGGTGCCGTTCCGGTCCGCAAGGTTCGGATCAGCCCCCGCCACAAGCAGCAGCTCCAGACAGCGCAGATGGTTTGAGCCGCCGTCCCCCAGCACGATCGCTTCGATCAGCGCCGTCCAGCCGAGGTTGTTGACGTGGTCCAGCGGCGCGCCAGCCTTGATGAGCGCATCCACCACCCGCCAGTGGCCGAGGTGCGCCGCAGCAATCAGCGCCGTGCCCTCATAGGGGCTGGTGATGGCACGCGGGTCGCCGCCAAGGTCGATGGCCCTGAGCATTACCTCCGGCTGGTTCGCGACCGCGAGGATGGTGATGGCGTCGTAGCGGCGTGAATCCATGGCGCGTGGATCAGCCCCCCCTTTGATGAGGATTTCCATCGCCATTGCATCGGCATTGTGTGCGGCGACGAGGTAGGGTGTGCGGCCATGGCCGTCGCGGGCGTTCGGATCGAGGCCATTCACCAGCAACTGGCGGATTTCATTGTGCCAACCGGTGGCGACCACGCCGAAGAGGCCGGTATACGCTGCGCGTTCCGCCGTCGTGGGCGGAACCTGCGCCATAGCCGGAACAGCGGCGAGCATGGCGAGCAACACGATGGCAAGGCGCATGGGTCGGCCTCCTTCTCGGGGACAATCCTGTCGCAGTCCATTGCTGCTGACAATCCTCTGATCGTCAGCTGACCCGCCTCACTGCACATGCTGGCGGGCGGCGCCGCCCGCGTGACCACTGACCTCACAACGGCAGCGCTATGCTTTCCTTCAGCGTTTCCAGCACGATCTCGGACCGCACCCGGTCGACGCTCTCGTGCGGCAACAAGACGTCGTTGACGAGGCTTGCCAGGTCTTTCAGCGAGCGGACTGCAATCTTGAGCAGGTAGTCCGCTTCGCCCGTCAGCGCATGCGCTTCCTGGATCTCTGGCGTGCGCGCCACCAGTTCGGCAAAGCGGCGGCTGTTTTCGGGCGAGTGGTTGGCGAGGCTGACGTGGACGAAGACGCGCACGCCGAGCCCCAACTTCTCTGCCGAGAGCCGCGCCACATAGCCTTCGATCAGCCCGTCCGTTTCCAGCTGCTGGCGTCGGCGCGACACCTGTGATGCCGAGAGGCCGACCTTCTCCGCCAGCTGCTGGTTTGTCAGCCCGCCATCGGCCTGAAGCGCAGCAAGCAGGCGGCGATCAAAAATATCCATGCGCAAACCATGCGCAGATGAACTAAATTGCGCAAGATCAATGCACGCTCTTCCATAATAGGCCTTGCGAATGCACGCCATGTGCCCCCGAACCGCGCTATTGATGCGACACACGCAACCCTCGCCAAGGACAACGCCGCCATGGGCCCCTTTCCCTTCGACGCGCCTGCCGCCGTCATCTCCGATGCCAATCCGATGGGCACCGACGGTTTCGAGTTCGTGGAGTTCGCCCATCCCGATCCGGCGGAGCTTGACCGTGTCTTTCGCCTCATGGGGTTCACGCCCGTGGCGAAGCACCGTTCGAAGAACGTGACGCTCTATCGTCAGGGCGATGTGAACTATGTCGTCAACGCCGAGCCGGACAGCTTCGCGCAGGAATTCGCCCGCGAACACGGCCCCTGCGCCTGCGCGATGGCATTCCGCGTGGCAGATGCCCGCGCCGCCTTCGAGCGCGCGCTGAGCCTTGGTGCAGAGCCCTTCGTCGGCAAGCTCGGGCCGATGGAGCTGAACATCCCCGCCATCCGTGGCATCGGCGGCTCGCTGCTCTACTTTGTCGACCGCTACGCCAACCACGCCACCAACAAGGGTTCGATCTGGGATGTGGACTTCGTTTGGACAGGGGCGGCCGACCCGCATCCGGAGCCGGCGGGCCTCTACTACCTCGACCACCTGACCCACAATGTGCAGCGCGGCCGCATGGACCATTGGGCCGGCTGGTATGAGAAGCTGTTCAACTTCCGCGAGATCCGCTTCTTCAACATCGAGGGTAAGCTGACGGGCCTCATCTCCCGCGCGCTCACGTCGCCCTGCGGCAAGATTCGCATCCCGATCAACGAGAGCCTCGATGACAGGAGCCAGATCGAGGAGTACCTGCGCCAGTACAAGGGCGAGGGCATCCAGCACATCGCCTGCGGCTCGCGCGATCTCTACGCGACGGTGGAGCAGCTTCGCGCCAACGGCCTGCCGTTCATGCCCGAGCCGCCCGCCACCTACTATGAAAAGGTCGATGCAAGACTGCCCGGCCACGGCGAAGACCTGTCGCGCATGAAAGCCAACGGCCTGCTGATTGATGGTGAGGGCGCGGTGACGTTGGGCGACAAGGAAGGGCGCATGTCGAAGGTGCTGCTCCAGATTTTCTCCGGCACGCTTCTGGGGCCAATTTTCTTCGAATTCATCCAGCGCAAGGGCGACGAAGGCTTCGGCGAAGGCAACTTCCGCGCGCTGTTCGAGTCGATCGAGGAGGATCAGATCCGGCGGGGCGTGCTCGCGGCGGAGTAACGCTACTTTCGCGTGCTTCGTCTCCAGACTGCAAATTCGACTGGAACGCCCGGTTCGCCGCTTGCCTCGACACAGTCAGGCGGCAAACGGCTCGTAAACAGCATGAGGTTTAGGCAACTCCATCTTGCGTTTGGCGCAATCAATCCGTCGAAGCCCAGAAACAACGCAGCGTCCGCAATCGCCTGCGTCCGTTCATAGCGCCGCTCGGCATAGGCAGCCGTGTCGACGCCGAGCGCCCGGAGCGTCGCCAGATCAGCGATCCTCAGCGTGCTTGCTGCCCTAACGTTCAGCGCGTGGCAGAACCACCGCATCTTCGATGGGAACACGGGTTGCAGCGAGAGGAAGGCTTCGATCTCGGCAATAGCCCCGTCCTGCTCCATCGACGTGTAGAGAACGTCGAAGTTTCCATCGCACCAGCGACTCCGGGATGGTCCTCCAATCGTCGGATCGCGGCCTTCCCGCACGACCCGCCATACCCTTCCGCTGAACGCCGTCCGTTCAAAGCTGTCGATTGCGTCGAGAAGGTCAAGCTCGCGCGCTTTCGGCAGGTCTGCGCTCATCAGGTGTAGGCGCCTTGGTCAAGCGCCTCGATTACGGCGAGCACCGCTTCGGTTTTTCCGGCGTTGATCAGATCGATGGCGCGCTCTCCATCCAGCATCGGATGTCTCGTATGGAGCCAGAGCCGGGTTTCGTCGGGCTCGTAGAAGTCCGAAAGCCGGTCAACGACATAGCGCAGCTCCGCAATGACCGTCTGAGTGCGGAGGTCGGGGCTCGCCTTGCCGCTCGACCAGCGCGAAACCGTCGCCGGCGATACCAGCACGATGTTGGCGATGTCCTTGCCCTGCAAGCCGCCGTCGTTCCGCAACTGGTCGATAATCCTGCTCACCGCCGTCGCCATGGTCAGAGCCTTTCTTTTTGTATCTGGTGCATCTGCAGGACCGCATGCGGCTTGCGGCAACTGGCCACGATGCTTTGGAGATACCATAGTGAACAGTGACTTGCATATCACTTTCATAAGTTTAAAAGTTTGAAATCGATCAACCTCGATGATTACCGCGTGCCGTCCTTGCTCTGCTCGAAACGCCCGCTTCATCCCTCTTCTTCCCATCGCCGCCCCCCTGCGCTAACAATCCACCGTATCGTGAGGGGATATGCAGGGTTTCGACTGGGGTATCGACCCGGAGCGGGTTCAGGACATTGCCGAGATCGTGCGCAACCGGCGGCTGCCGGTGGCGGATGCGGAGCATTTTGCGCTGGCCATCGTGGGTGGTGCGGGTCAGCATGCGGACAGCGCGCTGTGGGAAATGGGGCAGGTGTTGCTGGGCGTCGGTTTTCTGCTGAAAGACCAGCGCATGGCCCCGCGCGACGCTGCCATCGCCGCGCTGCTGGATGAAAGCGGCCTGTTCATCGGCACGCTGAAGCGCGGCAAGAGCCTCACCGTCGAGGGATTCACAATCGCTGCTGGCCCGTCCGGTCTTTCCATCGATGGCGGCGGCGAGGCGCGGCAGTTTGCCTGGAGCCGGGTGCGCCGGGCGCTCGCCATGGCCGATTTCCTGTTCAACAGCCCGCAGGCCGATCCGGCGGCGGGACCGGGGCTGGATGCGCTGCGTGATGCGCTGGACCATCTGTTCCTGGGCGAAGGCGACCTGACGCAGCGGTCGAAGCGCGCGGTTCAGGCGCCTGCGCGCTTCATGCGCGGCTGGCGCAAGCGCTATCTGCCGTTGCAGGCCTTCGCCGAGATGATCCGCTGCCGCGAGGCGTATCTGGCGGAGCAGAAGCGCACCCGCACCGGGCGCGATCTTGCGGCGGACGATGTGCTGACGCTCTGGCACTTCGCGCTGGCGCAGGGCGAGACCTGGAGCTTTGCCCGCTATGTCGAGCGGCTGGCGGCGCTGGTGCGCGCCGAACGCGCGGACGGCGACCGCCGCGCCTTCATGCAGCCGGCCGCCCTGGATGCCACGCCGGGCTTCGAGCCCTCGTCTAACCCGGAGGAGGCGATCATCGCCTGGCTGGACCGCACTCCGACGGCATTAGACCCTGATGAACCCGAAGATGAACCCGAAGACACTGAAGAAACCGAGGGCCTTGCGCCCGGCGGCTCCCGCGCGCTGGCGGCTCTCGCCCGGTTGCCATCGGAACCCAAGGTGCTGAACGGTGAGGAGCGGCGCGTGGCTGCCGAGGCGCTCGCCATCCTGCCGCTTGCCCACGAGCAGCCACCGACGTGGTTGCGTGTCGGCGCGGTCGCGCCCTGGGAGAACCGGCTGGTCGAGGCCTCGCGCCGGGGAACTGCGCAGGTCGCTGCCGCCGCGCTCGATTATGCCGGTTGCATTGCCGCGCTTGCCGATCTCGACCGGCGGCTGGGCGAGCTGATCCTAATCGCGCTCTATCTCGATGGCACACAGGCCGAGGGCGAGGGCGCAAAGCTCCTGAAGCGCTGGCGGCATGATCGCGCCAGCTTCAAGGTCGAGGATGCGAAACTGGCGCAAAGCTTTGCAAGAATGGAGCGAGACCTGAGGGCGACGGCAGGCTCGGTGCGGCGGATTCTCCGCCAGGCCGAGAGCCATGCCGCTGCCCGTGATCTCCCGGCAATGGCCGCGACGGACCATGTGTTCTTCGCGGCAGCCTTCGCCGGCCGCTATCCTGCCGCCCGAACCCAAGGGAAGTGATATCACCATGAACCTGCACCGGGACGACGCCGAAGCCGAAGCTGTGGAACAGCTGGCCGCGCGCGCCGCCGCCAATCTCCTGCTCGCCCGCATCGCGGCGGTGGATGCACCGGAAGCGGCGGCGGATGCCGTCAGCCGCGCCGATCTCTGGCTCTATGCCAACCGCGCGCCCGGCGCGCCGCATGACTTCCGAGTCGAGCGCGCGGTCCGCAGCGACGCCGACATGGCGCAGCGCTATGCCAAGTTGATGGCGCTGAAGACCCGCGCGCTCAGCCGCATGGCTGCCGCTGCCTATGAACCGGGCGCGGCGCACCGCAAGCTTGGCCCCTTCAGCATCGATGTGATGGAGGAAGAGGGCGCGCCGCCGACACTCCTCATCGAGCGTCTGGAAGCGAACCATCCTGCCCCGACGATGATCGAGGCCGTCGCTATCGAGGGTGTCGCCCGCGTGGCGCTGCCGGCGGAGGTGGAAGGGCAAATCGTGCTTGATCTGCCGAAAGACGATCCGACGCGCGATTTTTTGCGTCTGCTGCTCGCCAATCCGCACGCCGCCGTGTACCTGATCTGACGGGCTTTGGAGCCTGTCTCAAAAGTGGAAATTGCCTCATCCTGAGCTTGTCGAAGGATGCTTCATTCAAGTTCCTGACCTCGCCTTCGATCCTTCGACAAGCTCAGGATGAGGGCTTGAGCCAAGACATCGACCTTTTGAGACATGCTCTTAGCGTGGACGGGGCGTCAGCCCCTTGATCGCTTCGGCCAGCCGGTCCATCGCGGCGGCAAGCGGCGGCCCACCACAGATGACGAGCCTGT
>JBOFUS010000022.1:0-2537 GCA_051652685.1 Beijerinckiaceae bacterium | reverse complement strand
GTCATCGATTCCTTGGCAGGCGACACGCGGTCGATCTCGCCATGCACAAAGAGACCCGACGAGGGGCAAGGGGCCAGAAACGTGTAGTCATAGCGGTTCGCCATGGCGGCAATCGAGAGGAAGCCCTCGATCTCCGGCCTGCGCATCAGCAGCTGCATGCCGATCCACGCCCCGAACGACACGCCGGCAACCCAGCATGTCTTGGCTTCCGGTGCCATCGCTTGTGCCCAGTCAAGCGCGGAGGCCGCGTCTGACAACTCGCCCGAACCATGGTCGAAGACGCCCTGGCTGCGGCCAACGCCGCGAAAATTAAAGCGGAGTACCGAAAAGCCCCGCTCGATGAAGGCGTAGTAGAGGCTGTAGATGATCTGATTGTTCATCGTGCCGCCAAACTGCGGGTGCGGATGCAGGAGCAGCGCGATGGGCGCGCCGCGCCTTTTCGACATCTGGTAGCGGCCTTCCAGCCGACCTTCGGGACCATTGAAGATGATTTCGGGCATTGCGCGGCTTCGACCTTCCGTGCCGGCGATATTCAGGGCGGCGGCCCGCCCTTGACGTTGGCGGGGACCGCGCCCTAGATGCGCAGCTGTTAGAATAATTCTAGCTACCG
Source organism: Beijerinckiaceae bacterium (assembly GCA_051652685.1). Lineage (GTDB taxonomy): Bacteria > Pseudomonadota > Alphaproteobacteria > Rhizobiales > Beijerinckiaceae > JADCCX01. Next base: position 1,927 of record JBOFUS010000022.1, on the reverse strand, counting down.
AACAGAGGCGGAACAAACTCCGCAACCCGTTCGGGCTCGACGTGTATGCAGCCTATAGCACGGCGGCCATGGTCGATTTCAAGCGTTTCGTGCGGTGGGCCTCGCCTTCCGCAGCCGGGAGCAAGGCACGAAGATGGAAGGCCGCCGCGCCTACCTCGATCACAACGCGACATCGCCGCTTCGCCCCGAAGCGGCGGAGGCGATGCTGCGCGCCCATGTCCTCCCCGGCAATCCTTCGTCGGTGCACGCTGAAGGCCGCGAAGCGCGGGCAGCGATCGAGCTTGCGCGCCGGCAGGTGGCGGCTCTGGCTGGTGTTTCGGCCGCGCAGGTGACGTTTGTCGCATCCGGCACCGAGGCGGCCGCCACATTGCTCAACCCCGCATTCGGATTGCGCGGGCCATCAACGGCGGAACGCTGCCTCATTGTCGGATCTATGGAACACGCTTGTGTGCTGGCTGGCGGATCTTTTGCAGCCGACAGGATTTTCCGCGTCCACGGGACGGGCGGTGGGTGGATCGACCTTGCATCGCTTGATGCGGCACTGGCTCAAACCGATGCTCCACTGGTCGCTATCCAGCATGCCAACAATGAAACCGGCGTTATCCAGCCGATCGTCGAGATTGGCCAACGCGTTGAAGCGGCGGGCGGAAGCCTGATGATCGACGCCGTGCAGACAGCAGGCAAAATCCCGCTGGTCTGGCCGGATCTCTCGCAGTGCGCGATGTTTCTTTCCGCCCACAAGATCGGTGGACCGAAGGGCGTTGGCGCGTTCATCGTGAAAAGCGAGCGCGTGTCTCTGGGGCGGCCGTTGATCACCGGCGGCGGACAGGAGCGCGGGCTTCGCGCTGGCACGGAAAATGTGGCCGGAATCGCTGGTTTCGGTGCGGCAGCCGATGCGGCGATGCAGGACATGGCCATGGAAGCGCCGAGACTTGAAGCGCTCCGCGACCGGCTGGAAGCGGCGCTTCTTGCGGTCTATCCCGATGCGACGGTTTTTGGCAGGAAGGCCCCTCGCCTGCCCCATGTGCTGAACATCGCCATTCCGGGGACGAAGGCCGAAACCGCGTTAATCCGCCTTGATCTTGCAGGCGTCGCCTGTTCATCAGGCTCCGCCTGCTCGTCGGGCAAGGTAAAGCGCTCCCATGTGCTCGACGCCATGGGCGTTGGGCCAGATCTGGCGGATTGCGCGCTTCGCTTCTCGCTGGGCTGGAGCACGACGGAAGAAGACATTGCGCTGGCAAGCGCAGCCCTTGCACGGCTCGCACCGCGTCAGGGCATCGCAGCATAGGGCTTCGACGCATCTGATGCGCCGGGGTTTACGTGTAATGAATTGCAACGACGCTGCGGGCCTTGAACCCGGAGTGATCTTGAGGAGAACGGACATGCCAGCGGTTCTGGAAACTGTTGAACAGGTCAAGGCCATCGATGTCGATCAGTACAAGTATGGCTTCGTCAGCGACATCGAGATGGAACTCGCGCCCAAGGGGCTGGACGAGAGTATCGTCCGCTTCATCTCGGCCAAGAAGAACGAACCGGAGTGGATGACCGAGTGGCGGCTTGAGGCCTATCGCCGCTGGCTGACCATGCGCCCGCCAACGTGGTCGCGCGTGAACTATCCCGAGATCGACTATCAGGCCCTGCACTACTACGCTGCGCCGAAGAGCACCGAGGGGCCGAAGTCTCTCGACGAGGTCGATCCGGAGTTGCTGCGCGTCTACGAGAAGCTCGGCATCCCCTTGCGCGAGCAGGAGATTCTGGCGGGCGTCGCGCCCGCAAACCGCGTGGCGGTCGATGCTGTTTTTGACAGCGTTTCGGTGGTGACGACCTTCAAGAAGGAGCTGGCGCAGGCAGGCGTCATTTTCTGCTCGATCTCGGAAGCACTGCAGGAGCACCCCGAGCTGGTGCGTAAGTACATCGGCACCGTTGT
>JBOFUS010000021.1:0-1660 GCA_051652685.1 Beijerinckiaceae bacterium | reverse complement strand
GGCAGCACCGCGACATCGACCGGCGCTTTGCCGATTTCTGCCTGCAAAAGCGACTGAAGCTCCTTCAGCGGCCGATCCGCCCTTGCGAAGGGGATTTCCGCCGCGATACCGGGATTGAGCGTGCGTGCCGCGCCAGCATGGGGCAGCAGGCCGGCGAGATGCGCCAGAAGCTTTGGCTCGACGGCGGGTGCTGCGGGATTGGAAAGGACGACGGCGACATTGGCCATGGGAGAAAAACCGCTCGATATCTGCCTTGCGGCGCTCGACGGCCGCGACGCGCTGCTGATTGCAGGTCCGACCGCGAGCGGCAAGAGTGCGCTGGCCATCGCGGTGGCGCAGGCGGTTGGCGGCGTGGTTGTCAACGCCGACTCCATGCAGCTCTACGCCGGCCCGCGCATTCTGACCGCGCGGCCAAGTCCGGAGGAAGAGGCATCGGTCGCGCACCGGCTGTTTGGTGTGGTCGATCCGCGCGAAGAGGCGAATGTCGGCACGTATCTCCGCCTCGTCGCGCCAACCCTTGCCGAGTTGAAAGCATCTGACCGGCCGGCGATTATCACCGGCGGGACGGGTCTCTACTTCCGGGCGCTCACCGAAGGCCTCGTCGAGACGCCGCCAATCCCGGTTGAGATCGCGACCGAGGTCGAGCGCATGGCGACCGAAGGCGTCGATCTCCACGGTTGGCTCGCAAGCCGCGATCCCGCAAGCGCCAAGCGCCTTGCTCCCGCAGACACGCCGCGCCTGATGCGTGCGGCGATGGTATGGCTCGCCACCGGGCGTAGCATCGGTGACTGGCGCGGCACGGCGCGAACACCGCTGCTGGCACCAGACAACTGGTCCGGCGTCTTCCTTTCACCGGACCGGGAAACACTCTACGCCCGCATCAACCGGCGCTTCGAGGGCATGATGGCGGAAGGCGCTCTCGATGAGGCCCGGGAGATCGCGGCGCTGTCGCTTTCTCCCAACCGGGGTGTCATGAAGGCGCATGGCATGCCGCATCTTCTCGCGCATCTGAGCGGCGCGTTGCCAATCGGCGAAGCGATCGCATACGGCCAGCGCGACACGCGCAACTATGCCAAGCGGCAGGAAACCTGGGCGCGGAAGTTCATGGCGGACTGGCGCTGGATTGGCGCGACGCAAAGATAATCTTTCGATCTAAGCCGTCCGGACGATGGATCAGCGCATCAAGGACGGGCAACCTGATCGCCAACTGCACCAAAGTCGTTCCGTCATCAAAACGGCGCAGGCTGGTACGGGCAGGAACGGGTTTGCGAAGTCGGAGATATGCGACATGGCCGATGCACCGAGGAAAAGTCTCCAGCGATTTCGTGATCAGCTTGACGCCAGCCAGCCGAAGATCATCAGGAACCGGGCGCTGATCCAGGACAAGCGGTGGCGCGAAATCGAGGATAAAACCGATCGTGCGCGGAACTATCATGAAAGGCGCGCCCGCACCGGCAAGATTGGCGGAAAAGAGGCGCTTCAAGGCGACACCAACGACCTGCAAGGTGTCAATTTTCTGGCGGAGGGTGCCCGTCGCAGAAGGGCGGTAGGCTACATTGAAGCGCCTGCCGCAGGGCAAACCAATGTTGGCACCGGGTTCATGATCAGCCCGAGATTGTTCATCACGAACCAGCACGTCATCACCAATGAAGCGATTGCT
>JBOFUS010000020.1:0-4880 GCA_051652685.1 Beijerinckiaceae bacterium | reverse complement strand
GCCGCCGAGCTGGCCGCCATGGAAGCGGATGTGCGTGCCTTGAAAGCGAGGGTCGATGTGGTGATCCTGTCCTGCCACTGGGGCATCTCCTCGAGCCACCATACGGTGGAATACCAGCGCATGATCGCGCGCGCCGCCTTTGCTGCTGGCGCAGACCTGGTCTTCGGCCACCATCCGCATGTGATCCAGGGCGCGGAGATCATCGCCGGCAAGCCGGTGTTCTACAGCCTTGGCAACTTCGCCTTCGACTGGGAGGTGATGAAGGGCCGCCATCCGGAGGGACTCGTCATCGACGTGGTGCTGGCCGACGGACGCATTGCCGGGGTTACCGTGCTGCCCGTCGCCCGCAACGCCGACAACGACATCGCGCCGGCCGCCATGGACAGCGCTATGGGCAAGGCCATCACGGCCGATTTCATGCAGCTTTCCGCCGTGTTCGGGACGGAGCTCACAGCCAATTCCGAAGGGATCGTTGTCGTCCCGCCCTCCGCTGCCCGCCAGGCCGCCTGAAACTGATCGAGGAAGAGACCCGATGCCACTCGACACCCCATCCCCCATTGCCCGCTGTGCTGTGCTCCACGACGCGGCTGCACTTGCCCGCCGTGCCGGCGCGGCGGAGCCGTTGTTTCTCAATATCCTTGCTGACAAAGCGCATATGGCGCGCATCGGCGCAGTCGGGCATCTCGATGTCGATTGGCTCGCGCCCGGCCTGATCCGCGAGCGCGACCGCTGGAACACGCCCGAGCGCGGGCTTGAAGCGCAGACGGGCCTGGTTGTCGGTGCGACAACGCAGGAGGACCGGGTAGCCTTCCTCCTCGGCGGTCTCGTCAACCGCGCCTGCGATGAGGTGTTCGGATCAGCCGTTGATGGCGGAAACGGCCTCGACGGCGCGGTCTTCCGCCGGATGCTTCTCGCCGGTCATGCCGATGCCTTCGAAGCGGCGCTCGACCGGGCGGGATATGAAGATCGCGAGACGGCGCTGCGCTGGCTCTGGCGCGACGATATCCACCGCGCGCTGGCGGAGTGCCATACGATGAGCCCTGACATGGTCAATTCCGGCTTGTGGCTGGAGCGGATGTTTGACCAGTATGTCGCCTGGCGGAAGCAGAGCGATGCGCTGGCCAGCGCGATCCTTGCCGAGGACGGGCCAGCGACCTTCAGCAACCTGCCGCTGTTCCTCGACACGGACGCCGCTTTCCGCTCGGCGAAGGCGCTGCGCCGCGGTGCATTCGTGCCGCAGGCCGAAGCGGAGGAGGCGATCCGCGAGGACGCCACCTGCGCCTATGGCCTGGCTGTCCGCCGCACCATCCACGCTTTCGCCGACGCCGGCCGCCTCTGGCGTGGCGAGACGCCCGCGCTTGCCCGCGCCGCCTGAACCCTTTCCGGAGCACCCACGATGTCTGATCTTCTCACCCACTGGGCCGTCTGCGAGGATAGCCTCAATCTCCTGAAATATGATCCGCGCATCGAGCCGATCTTCAAGAACGCGGTCGCCCGCGAGCCTGTGATGGCGCGCTACGGTTCCATCGTGCGCACCGAAGGCACCTGGGTGCATGAGCGACTGATGGAAATGCGCGGTTACGACGCCGGAAAGCTGGGAGAGGGCCAGGCCCGCCGTGCCGCCTTCGCGGCCGCAGCCCTCACCCACACCGCGTGCGACCATCTGATGAAGCCCTCCTACCAGCGGGTGGTCGAAGAACATGACGCGGCCGGGCTCGTGCCGACCGCGCTCGCGGTGAAAGAGGTGCAGCGCGATGTCTACGCCTATCAGGACACCTTCGTTTACAAGGAGGTGCTGGGCGACGGGCGCGGCGAGCCGCTGGGCCGGCACATGTTCGCCGACATCGACAACCCGGCGTCGGAGGCCCTCAACGAGGCGGCGGCGGCGGTGTTTGCGGCGGGTATTCTAGAGCTGCGCGAAATGTATGCCGATGCCTCCGGCTTCGACCGCGAGGTGATCGGCGATCTCACCGAGAACGGCCTGCGCCGCATGATCGTCCATGGAGACGGCGCGCCGCGCACCTGCGGCTCGCGCGGATTGCACCGCCAGCCCTTCGTTGACTGGATGATCGACCGCAAGATCGAGGGCGGGCCTTACCCCGTCACCGACCGCGAGGCGCTGATCCAGGAAGTCCTTCCCCTGCTGACGCCCGATGCGAGCGATCCGCTGGCGCGGCTCGACCACCGGCTCTGCGCCGTGCAGTGGCTTTATGTGCAGCATCACCGGCTGGAGGACGCCTATCTGCGCCGCTCGGCCGAGAAGGAGAAGCGTTACAACATCCACCCGGATTTCTACGATTTCAACGATCCGATCATCAAGCTCGCGGCCAGCGCACGGAAGGGCGAGATGGTCGATCCGGATGCGCTGGTTGCAGCCACCGAAGAGGGCGTGAACCACTCCTACTACGGCCAGGCCGTGGCGCTGGCGTTGGTCTACATCGTCCGCGCCGGGGGTGTCGTACGCGGCGAGATCGATGACTTTGAGGCGGAGAACCACATCGACCACGCCTACATGGCGCGCATGCGGGCGAAGCCCGGCGGGCATATCATGACGTGATGGTGGTTCACCGCATGACAGATGCAGTCGGTTGTGTTACGTTGTGTCACAAGCAGCGGTCACAGGGTATTCCATGCCTCCGTCAACACCATCGCCGACCATTTCCCTCCGCCTTCCGACCGAAGCACGCGAACGACTTGATCGTGTGGCGCGCCGCACCCGCCGCTCGCGCTCCTTCCTGATGCAGGAAGCGCTGAGCCGACATCTCGATGCGATCGAACGGGAGCAGCAGAGTGAAGACCCGAAGTTGCGTCTTGAACGTCTCATGAAATTCGCTGGCGTTGGCAAAGCTTTGGGCCAGGCGCGGACCGTCGAAGATATTGACGCTCACATCCGCTGGCTTCGTGGCGATGACACATCATCGTGACAACGATTCCGACTGGAGCCGCAGTTTATCTCGACGCGAATGTCTTCATCTATTGGGTCGAGGGAGCCGAACCCATGTTCGGCGCGGCGCGGAAAGCCTTCGATCTCATTATCGCCGCAAGCGCAAAAATGATGACAAGTGATCTGGCAGTGGCGGAATGCCTTTATCAGCCATGTCGCAACAACAACGCGGCGTTGGTGGCGAGCTTTGAAGAGTTCCTGTTGTCGAACGAGCAGGTCGAGCTCCTACCTCTGAATGGGCAGGTTGCGCTGAACGCCGCCAGGAATGGCGGCGCGTGGGGCCTAAAGCTGCTGGATGCCATCCACTACGCCACAGCGCTGGAACACGGCTGCGCGGTGTTCGTCACGGCGGATCGCCGTTTCAGATCAAGCCCCGACATGAAGGTCATGGTGATCGGCTGACCCTCAGCCCGACTCCCGCACCACAAGCTCCGGCTCCACCACGATGCCGTGCTGGATGCCGACACCGGCGCGCCGATCAAGCAGCATCCGCATCGCGGCGCGGCCAATGGCGTATTTGTCGACGCGGACGCTGGTGAGCGCCGGGCTCATCAGCGAGGCGAGCTGGATGTCGTCAAAGCCGACAACCGCCACATCCTCCGGTATGCGGCGGCGCAGCGCCTTGAGGCCGGTCATGGCACCGACAGCCACCAGATCATTGTAACAGACGAGCGCGTCCAGCGCGGCGAAGGCGGCGCGGTCGCCCTCGACAGCCGTGCGGCCGCCGTCCACATCCGGCGTTGCATGCCAGATGCCGGCAGGCACAAGGCCGGCGGCGGCGAGCGCCTCCGTCGCGCCCTCGATGCGGGCCATGCTGCTGCGATAGGCGGCGGGGCCGGCGATGATGCCCACCTTGCGCCGTCCGCGACCAGCCAGATGCGCGGCTGCCTTCGCCGCACCCGCGTGGTAATTGACACGGACGGTGCCAGCCAGCGCGTGGGGTGCCTCGCGGTTGACAAGCACGGCTGCGCCGTGGCGGCGGATCAGCGCATACAGGGCCTCGTCCGGCAGGCGCGCGCTGCATATAATCACGCCATCGACGCGCTTGCCTTCCAGCATCCCCAGCAGCTCCGCCTCGCGCGCCTGATCCTCACCGACATTGCACAGCAGCAGCGTGTTGCCCTCCGTCCGCGCCTGATCCTCCGCGCCGCGGATGATCTCCGGGAAAAACGGGTTGGCGATATCGGGCACCAGCAGGGCAATGGTGTTGGAGACGCGCGCCTTCAGCCCCTTGGCCAGCGCGTTGGGCCGGTAGCCCAGCCGTTCCGCCACTGCCGAAACGCGGATGCGCGTGGCGGCGGACGCACCCGCCACGCCGTTGAGCACGCGCGACACCGTCATCGGCGATACGCCTGCGGCAGACGCTACGTCATGCAGCGTTGCAGGGTTGCTGACGTTATCGCTACCGTCAGGACGGGGAAGGATATCATCCATTGTGCGAAATAATATTGCGTCTTGGCGGTGATCACAAGGGATAATTGCGCCGACTACGACCAAACTTCGCACAGTTCAGCCACTGTCCGGAGATTCCATAATCAAGGACTTGACGCACGGGAAAGATTAGAGATAACGATAACGTAGCGATAGCCACAGAGCTGTCCGGAGGAATCGCCATGGCACTTTTCCGTCTCTCGCTTGCGGGCGCGCTGGCGCTTGGCCTGTCCGGTGGGGCTCTCGCCCAGACGGCTTTCAAGGAAGCACCTTCGCTCGCCCCACAGATTGCGAGCGGCGCATTGCCCCCATTGGCCAACCGCCTGCCCGCTCAGCCGTTGGTGGTGAAGCCCCTCGAGGAGGTGGGCAAGTATGGCGGCCAATGGCGCCAGGCCATGCGTGGCTCGGCCGACATCCTGCTGGAGACGACCATCGGCTACACGCGGCTGGTGCGCTGGAATCGCGAATGGACCGATGTCGAGCCCGAGGTCGCCGAGAAGGTGGA
>JBOFUS010000019.1:0-2791 GCA_051652685.1 Beijerinckiaceae bacterium | reverse complement strand
CTCCCCCCACGGCGCTATATCGGCCGTTGGAAGCCCCGCCCGATTGCGGCGCTGTGGCGCGGGCGATGACATGCGGCTGGTCGAAGAGTGTGCCGTGGACCAACGGATAACGCTCCATGATCATGGTGAGAAACGCGCCATCTCCGCCGCCAATATCGACGACGTGCTCCAGCCGCCCAAAATCGCAAACATCGAGCATGGCCTGCGCGAACCGCGCGGTGCCGGTCGCCATGGCGCGATCAAAGACGGCGCCCTCCTCGGGATGGCGCGTCCGATACTCCCAGACGCCACAGCCGTGCACGTGGTCGAAGGCCGTGCCGCCCGTCCGCACCGTGTGGAGAAGCTCGCCCCAAGCCTGCCAGACGTTGGGCCGACCCAACAGTTCCGCCATCGGCGCACAGGTACCAAGGACGTCGCCGCGCAGGAATTGCCCCATCGCGGTCAGTGCGAAGTCATCGCTCCCGGACGGCTGAAGCACGCCGATGGCGGCCAGAACCCGCATCAGGCGATGCAGGGCGTCGGGATCAGCGCCGACCTTGCTGGCAAGAACCGAAGGGCTTTTAGGGCTATCGCTCAGCTTGTCAGCGAGCCCAAGCGCGGCAGCGACATGAATTGCATGGCTCGCCTGAAATCCGTTGATCAACCGGAGGAGGCTGGACCTGGCTTCGCTCATCATAGCCTCCCCACTTTGCGTGCTTATCAGGCAAGCCTGAAGGGACTATCGACCGTCCAGTTCCTTCACGAGCGGTAGCCAGATCTGGCGCTGCCGCTCGACGAAGGCGGTCGCCTGCGCCGGAGAGACGATGCTGATCGGAACGCCGAGTTCGGCGAAGCGCTGCTTGACTGCGGGCGTGGCGAGCGCCTGATTGAGGCTCTCGTTCAACCGCCGCACGATTGCCTCTGGGGTGTTCGCCGGCGCGGCGAGGCTCATGAACCCAACCGCCGTGAGACCCGGCAGCGTCTCCGCGACCGTGGGAACCGATGGGAAGTCCGGCTCACGCTCGGCCGACATCGCACCGATGATCTGAAGATCGCCGGATTGTAGCTGTCCACGCAGGCCGAACGCGGCCTCGATGGTCGCATGCACACGCCCACCCATGATGTCGGCGACCACGGCAGGCGTACCACCCTGGTTGTAGGGCACCAGCGTAAACGGCAGGCCGCCCTTGCGCTGAAGCAGCAGGCCCGCATAATGCGGCAGGGTGCCAGCGCCGTTGGTGCCGATGATGATCTCGCCGGGCTTGGTCTTCATGAGTGCGGCGAATTCCGAAAAGGATTTTACGCCGAGCTTCGGTGAGACCGCAATAAACATCACGCCGCTGCCGACGACCATTCCCACATGGATGAAGTCACGGCCGACATTGATCGGAAGCTGGTCTTTCTGCGCGGGCAGGATCGTGAAGATCGCCGCCGCGCCGCCGAGCAGGGTGTATCCATCTGCCGGAGCCGCGGCCACTGCCTGCGCGGCCAGCAGCCCGCCGGCTCCCGGCCGGTTCTCGATCACAAGCGGCTGTCCCAGGCTGCCGGCCATCTGCTCGGCGATCACACGTGTGACGACATCGAGCGCGGTCCCGGGCGGGATTGGCAGCACGATCCTGACGGGTCTGTCGGGATAAGTTACCTGTGCCCGAGATGGCCCGGCCGCGAGCGGGATCGCGAGCAAGATGCCACCGAAGAAGGTGCGGATGAGATGACGACGGATCATGTTCCTCTCCGTTCAGTTGAAACACGCGCAGTTGCGCGACGGCCGCCAACTGATGATCGCAAGAGAACCGCGCAAGTCGCGGCATCTTGCTCCTGTCCGCAAATGTCCTTGTCCATCATGCTGTTCCCTTGCGTTGGTTCGGCACGCACATCATGCATGGCTGGATTGACTTGACCTGAAATATACCTGAAACTTTTCTCAAAATGCGTCAGACTGGCTGCGGTTACCGGTCCGAGCCGGACCCACCGCGGGGAGCAATGTCAGGGCCAAGCTTCACCTTTGAAGGATGGACACTAGACGGCGTCCGCGGCTCCCTAAGCGGTGCAGGCGGCGATATCCCGCTGCGGCCAAAAAGCTTCGAGGTCCTTCGCTTTTTTGTCCAAAATGCCGGTCGTCTGGTATCACGCGACGACACGCTGAACGCCGTTTGGCCGGGCGTGAACGTGACCGAAGAATCGTTGACCCAATGCGTCAGCGAGGTGCGCCAGGCGCTGGGCGATCTGGACAGACGCATCGTCAGGACCGTGCCCAAGCGCGGTTATCTGTTTGCCATCGACGTCATCGCTCAAGACCTTTGCGAGATGGGCAATCACGCACTGCGGGCGTCTGCTATTGCCGAGTCTGAGCGATTGCCGGACGTCGCGGCGCCTTTCGTCAGGCGACCTCGACTCGATGGACCGTCTATCGCGGTCCTCCCGTTCACGAACTTGAGCGGCGACTCTACTCAGGAATACCTGAGCAACGGCTTGACCGAGGACGTCATCAACGGCTTGTCACGTTTCTCCGGCCTGTCGGTCATCGCAAGAAATTCGTCATTCAGCTTCAAGGGCCGGGCGATCGACGTGCGTGACGTCGGCGAACTGCTCGGCGTGCGTTATCTCGTCAAAGGCAGCATGCGTCGCTTTGGCGACCGCATCCGGATCACCGCCCAACTCGTCGATGCTCATTCGGGCGTGCAGCGCTGGGGCGAGCGCTTCGATCGAGCGCTTGGCGACATCTTTGCGGTGCAGGACGAGATCACGCGATCCATCGTCGCGATTGTCGTCGCGCACCTTGGCAATGCCGAAATCGAGCGGATGTCGCGAA
>JBOFUS010000018.1:0-7802 GCA_051652685.1 Beijerinckiaceae bacterium | reverse complement strand
AGGTCCTTGCGGAATTCCAGCATGTTCGCCTCCTCTCAGGTGCTGCGTCGCGCCTGCCCGCCACCGGAGGCGGCAGCGAGGATAGCGTCGATGATCGGTTCGTACCCCGTGCAGCGGCAGATGTTTCCGGCAATGCCGTCGATCACCTCTTCGCGCGTGGGGTTGGGATGCCTTGCCAGAAGCGCCTTCGCGGCCATCAGCATGCCCGGTGTGCAGAAGCCGCATTGCGCCGCGAAATGCTCCATGAAGGATTTCTGTAGCGTGGACAGCTCCGGCCCGTCAGCCATGCCCGAGACGGTCTCGATGTGTTTGCCTTCACAGGTCGCCGCGAGCGTCAGGCAGGAAAGCTGGAGATCGCCATCGACGATGACGGCGCAGGTCCCACAGGTGCCCTGGCCGCAACCGTATTTCGGGCCGAAATCATTCAGGCCGCGCCGGAGCACGGTCAGCAGATTGTCTGCCGGATCCGCGAAGGCCGCACGATCGGAGCCGTTGAGGCGGAACTGGACCGGGATTTTCGCCATCGGGATCTCCTCACGCCTCGCCGGACAGAAGGCGCGCCAGATGTACGGGCAGGACCTCGCGGCGGTACCAGTCGCTGGCGATGGCATCGGTTGCTGGCCGCGTTCCTTCGAGCGCTGCGGCCTTCGCCGCCGTGATCGCGGCCGTGTCCAGCACCTTGCCTTCCAGCGCGCGTTCGACGCCTTTTGCCCGGATCGGTGTTGCTGCCATCGCGCCATAGGCGACGCGGGCATTGGCGATACGGCCGCCGGACGCCGGCAGATGCGCGGCGATGCACATCACCGAGATGCCCTTCGGCTTGACGCGGCTCACCTTGCGGAAGCGGAAGTCACTGGCGTTCTGCGGGCGGCTGAACTGCACCGCCGTCACCAGCCCCGTTGCATTCTGCTGGGTGCCTGCCCGCTCGCGGGCAGCGAGAAATTCCTCCAGCGGCATGGCGCGGGGCGAGCCGTAGCCCGACAGCAGCATGACCTGCGCATCGAGCGCCAGCAGCGCCACCGTGAAATCGCCATAGGGCGTTTCGGCAAACAGATTGCCGCCGACCGTTGCCATGTTGCGCACGGCAGGCCCGCCGATGGCGCGGGCGGGCGCATGAAGATAAACAAGCTCGCGGTTGGCGAGCACCCCCGCCATGGTCGCGCCTGCGCCGATCTCGATCCTGGCTCCTGCCGCGTTGATCTGACGATAGGCGGGATCGGTGAGGCGCAGCATCACACCCTCGGTCATGCGCCCCTCGTTCACGTCGCGCATGACGATGGTGCCGCCGGACAGGAAACGCGCAGTACGGTCGGCGGACAGAACACCTGCCGCCTCGGCCATGGTGGTGGCGGTGCGAAGCTCAATCGGCATGGGCGCTCCTGTTCTTCTCCCCGCCTGCGGGGAGAAGGTGGCGCGGAGCGCCGGATGAGGGGCCGGGTGCGCTGAAGGATGCGGCACGGCGAGCCCCGGCCTTGTTGCCCCTCACCTGACCTCTCCCCTCAAGCGGGGAGAGGAACGCGCCGTATTGCGAAGTCTGTCTGGCGAGCTTCATGATGCCACCCCCTGAAGTTCCGGCATGCGCCGCACCGCATCGATGCCGGCCTGATAGACATCGTTGCCCACCTTCTCCGCCAGTTCCGCCTCGCGGCCGGGCGGCGTGGTGAAACGGCCTTCCCAGTGCCAGAAGCTGCGGTTGCCGTCGGTGACTGGGAGCAGGCGCACATGGGCTACGTAGTTGAAGAGGGGGATCGGCGTGTCGAGCAGGCAGTAGCTGTAGCTCATCTCCAGATCGGAGAGCGACAGCAACTGCTCGCGCAACTCACTGCCATCGCCCAGCGTGAACCTGCGGATGCAGCCCACCTTGTCGGAAGGATGCCCGCGCTCGATGGCGCTTGTCGCCACGATCGGGTGGTACTGGTCATGCGCATTGAAATCGCGCAGCACCGCCCAGAGCCGGTCAACGGACACGTCGATGATGGTGCTGCGGATCACGCGGGGCATAGCGTTTTTCGGGTCCCTTACTTCTTGAACTTCATGCCAGCGGGATCAAAGGTCGTCACCTGTACGATCATCAGTCCGTGCTGCGTGACGTACGCATCCGCCCCCTTGTACGGCTCAGCGAGCCAGTCCGCCTCGACACGCCACTGCATATTGACGGTATCACCGACAGTCTTCACGTTTTCAGCGATGAATGTCGCGCCTTTAAAGCCGCCTTCGGCGCGGGTCTTGCAGAAGCCAGTGAACAGCTCGCCGATTTTCGCGCGACCTTTCACGACCGCGCCGCCCACAAGATAGAACTCAACCTCATCGGGGTACTGCGCCATCAAGCGGTTCCAGTCGCATTTGTTCAGCGCATCGATATGCTCGTCAACGACAACAAGAGCGCCATGCTGTGTCTTGAGAGGTGGTAGCTGCTGGGCGTCCGCCACCGATGCGAACGCCACGGCAACTGAAAGAACTGTCGCGCCAAGAATCGTCTTCATGATCGTTCTCTCCCTTTTCCGAGCCGCGGCTTATCCAGGCCGGCCCTGTCCTGGTGGATCGGGCTATCCTCCGAAAGCCCGTTTCAGCGCGTCAAAGCCGCCCTGAAACACGTTGCCGCCAATGCCCGATACGAGATCGGCTTCCTTGTCAGCCGCGCAATCGAACTCCGCCGACCACTCGATGAAGGTTCGGTCCTGATCGGTGATCGGCGTCAACCGGAGCGTCGCGACGTAGCTGGTGAGTGGCATTGGCGAATCAAGAATCGAGTAGGTACAGAACATGTCGTAGTCCGACAGGCCGAGCAGCTGTTCGCGCAGCCGGTCACCGTTGCGCAGCGAAAAGTTGCGGATGCAGCCCACCTTGTCAGCCGGCTCGCCGTTCTCGATGCGGCTCTCCGCGATGGCCGGGTGCCAGTTCGGCAGGCCGTTGAAATCGCGCACCCGCGCCCAGACCCTGGTGGCCGGGGCGGCGATGACGCTGGAAACATAAACGCGCGCCATCGGTCTTTATCCCTTCTTGCCGTCATCTTTGGGCTTGCCGTCGTCCTTGGGCTTGCCATCCTCTTTGGGTTTGGCCGGCTGGGCGTCCTTGGCAACACGCTGCAGATCGGAGGCTTCGCGCATCAGCCCGCCCATTTTCGCAAGGCTTCCGCCCTCGATGCCGATTTCCTTCATCACCTGGTCGATCATCGGGGCCTGTACCCGGTAGCGCAGCGCGCTCTCGATCACCTCGTCGGTGGGCGAGCGCGACGTGCCGCCGGTGCCGGCCGCGCCGTGCAGCCCGTCGACATGCAGGATGCGGATGCTCTCGATGTTCTCCATCGGCTTGACGCTCTCGCGGATGATGCCCTCGATCCGGTCGAGCAGGCGCCGGCGGAACATGCCGTAGCGTGCGCCGTCCGAGAGCACATTCTCGGCCTCGTAGAGCAGCTTCTGTGCCTCGGCTTCCACGGTCTTGCGGATCTTGTCGGCTTCGGCCGCGATGCGGGTTTCGTCGGCGGCCTTCTCGGCCATCATGACCTCGACAGTGCGGCGACGCTTCGCCGTCTCACTTTCCTTCACAGTCTGCACCTGCTCAGCGGCCTCCACAGCCTTTGCCTTGGCGTTCTCCGCCTTTACGGCTGCTGCACTTTCTTCCAGCGACTTGGCGTAAAGCGTGATCGCTTTCTCCATGGCGGCGTTCTCGACGTCGCGCTCGCGCTCGATCTCCATCTTGCGCAGGTCGCGCTGGCGGCCGACACGGGCCTCGTCCAGACCCCGGTCGGAGGCGATGCGTGCGCGCTCGACCTCTTCGTTGGAGGCGATCTGCGCTTCCTGCAGGGCTTGCACACGGGCGATCTCAAGCTGCTCGATGGCGCGCTTGCGCTCCAGCCTTGCGGCTTCCAGCGTCTGCTCGCGGGCAACGTCGGTCTTCTCGACTTCCTGCTTGGCGATGATCTCGGTCTGGCGCAGCGCCTTGTCGGCTCCGGCGCGCTCGGCCTTTTTCGAGGCAATGATAATGGCCCGGTCTTCTTCTGCCATCTCCACGACCTTCTTCTGCTCGATCTGCAGAACCTCGCGTGTCCGGGAAGAGGTGATGCGCTCCTGATCGATGCTCAGTTCGGCCGAAATCCGCTGGCGCTCCAGACTATCGCGGCGCTTGATTTCCGATATCTCGATCTCCTCGAGACGCTTGATATCAAGCTTCTTCGTGGCGAGTTCGGAGGCAATACGATCTGCTGCGGTCACCTTCTCCTGCGCGATGCGGGCAGCCTCGGTCGCCTCAAGGGCTGCGATTTCCGCCTGCTCGATGGCCCGGTTGCGCTCGATTTCCAGCTTGCGCCGGCCTTCTTCTGACGCGATACGCTCGGCGGTGATGGCGTTGTCCTGCGCAATCCGCGCTTTCTCCACCGCCTCTCTTGCGGCGATCTCGGCTTCGTCGAGCGCCCTGTTGCGGGCGATCTCGAGGTTGCGCACCTCCTGCTCGCGGGCGATCCGCTCACCGCTGATCTGGGCTTCCTGCATGATCCGTGCGCGCTCGGTCGACTCACGTGCGTTGATCTCGGCCGCCTCCAGCGTCATCGTCCGCTCGATCTCCTTCTGGCGTGTGTCGCGGTCGGACGCGATGCGGGCCGTGTTGATCGCCTGATCATTGGCGATCCGCGCCATTTCCACATGCTCGCGGGCCGAAATCTCGGCTTCCTCGACGACGCGCGTCCGCGCAATCTCCTGCTGGCGGATATCGCGGTCGGACGCGATGCGCGCCTCGCTGATCGCGCGCTCGTTGGCGATCTTCGACTTCTCGATTTCCTCGCGCGACGTGATCTGCGCCTGCTCGGCTTCCGTATCGCGGGCGGCACGCTCGCGTGCCACATCGGCGCGCTGTGTGGCCCGCTTGATCTCGATTTCGCGCTGCTGCTCGAGTCTTGCCGACTCGCTGTCGCGCTCAATGTCGAGGGCCTGTTTCTCGGCTTCCAGATTGCGCGTGCGGATGCGGATCATCGAATCCTGCTCGATGTCATTCCTGACCTTCCGCTTCTCCTCGATCTCCTCGATGATGCGGGTCAGACCCTCTGCGTCGAAACGGTTCGATGGGTTGAAGTACTGGAGATCAGTCTGGTCGAGATCGGTGATCGCCACAGACTCCAGCACAAGTCCGTTCTGGTCGAGCGCCTCGGCGGCGGCCTCCTTGACGCGCTGCACATAAACGCCCCGCTGTTCGTGCATCTCTTCCATCGACATGCCGGCGGCGACAGTGCGCAACGCCGAGATGAACTTGCCGGAGAGAAGCGCGTTCAGCTGGTCCTGCTGCATCGTCCGCTTGCCAAGCGTCGCAGCGGCGACCGCGACGGACGGCTCGTCCGGACGAACACGGACGTAGAACTCGGCATCGATGTCGACGCGCATCCGGTCACGCGTGATCAGCGCATCCTGGTTGGCGCGGGTGACCGCCATCTGCAGCACGTTCATGTTGACCGGCGTGATGTCATGGATGATCGGCAGCACGAACGCGCCGCCGTTGATCACCACCTTTTCGCCCATCAGACCGGTGCGCACGAAGGAAACTTCCTTCGATGATCGCCGGTACAGCCAGTTGACCAGATACACGACGATCGCGATGACGATGACCGCCACGATCAGCCAGAGGATCAGGGATCCGATGAGTTGTCCCGTCATTTTCTATCCTCCTTTGCCGGCGCTTCGAAGAAACGCCT
Organism: Beijerinckiaceae bacterium; assembly: GCA_051652685.1. GTDB lineage: Bacteria > Pseudomonadota > Alphaproteobacteria > Rhizobiales > Beijerinckiaceae > JADCCX01. Next base: position 2,125 of record JBOFUS010000018.1, on the reverse strand, counting down.
GCATTTCCATCCCGTCCTGACCATCCCGCGACCTCATCCTGAGCCTGTCGAAGGATGGTCCAGCCCATTCTGAACCACCGCCCCCGACCCTTCGACAAGCTCAGGGTGAGGGTTCGTTTAAAACACTACCTTCGCCCGATCGCCTTGAAGGCGCGGGTCTGATCTCTGATCGCAGTCTCGACCGGCAGGCGCTCCATGGAGGAAGCGCCGTAGAAGCCGTGGCAAAGCCTGGTGTTTTTCATGACGAAGTCTGCGTCCGCTGGCTCGGCCACCGGACCGCCATGAACGAGGATGATCGCATCCGGCTTGACGGCGAGCGCCGCGGCCGCCCAGCTGTCCACAATGGCGGGGCACTCGGCGAGTGTGAACGCAGTCCCCGCGCCGATGGAGCCGCCTGTGGTCAGGCCCAGATGGCAGACGATGATGTCCGCGCCTGCACCCGCCATCTTGCGCGCGTCGTCTTCGCAGAAGACGTACGGTGTCGTCAGCAGCCCCATGCGGTGGGCCTCTGCGATCATCTTGACCTCAAGATCATATCCCATGCCAGTGGCTTCGAGATTCGCACGGAAATTCCCGTCGATCAGGCCGACTGTCGGGAAGTTTTGCACGCCCGCGAAACCGGCGCGTTTCACGTCTTCGAGGAAAACCTCCATGCGGCGGAAAGGGTCTGTGCCGCAGACGCCGGCGATCACCGGCGTGTTCTTGACGACCGGCAGCACCTCGCCGGCCATCTCCATGACGATGGCGTTGGCATCGCCATAGGGCATCATGCCGGAAAGCGAGCCGCGCCCGGCCATGCGGAAACGGCCCGAGTTGTAGATGATGATCAGGTCGATGCCCCCGGCCTCCTCGCATTTCGCCGAGAGGCCCGTGCCCGCACCCCCGCCGACAATGGCCTCGCCCCGCGCGATCATCGCGCGGAGGCGTTCAAGGATGGCGGCCCGTTCAAAACGCTGCATGGTCTATCGTTTCCCTGTCGCGCCGCGCTGGCGGCCCTGGTGCAGCGCCCGGAAGTGCTGCACGAGAGCCGCCGCAAAGGCGGGATCGTTGATGTGGTGGGGCAGCCGGATCAGCTGCCGGTTGGCGTTGACGCGGACGGTTTCGGCGAGCGCCCTGAAGAGCGCCGCATCGGCCTCCGGGCTCCAGAACGGCTTGCCCGGCGCATCAAGCGCCGAAACACCGCCTTCCGGAATGAGAAAGCGCACCGGCCCTTCCATCAGGTTCAGCCGCTCGCCGATCCAGCGGCCCATGCGGGCGTTCTCTTCTGCCGTCGTGCGCATCAGCGTGATCTGCGGATTGTGCGGATAGAGATTGCGCGCCCGGTAATGGGCAGGAACCGTATCCGGGGCGGCGAAATTGACCATGTCGAGCGCGCCGACCGAGCCGACATAGGGCAGTTTCGTGCGGATCACCGCGCCAAAACGGTCCTCGGTTGCGGGCAGAAGGCCGCCCATCATCATGTCGCAGACTTCGGTGGTCGAGACATCGATGACGCCTTGCAGGAAGCCAGAATCGATCAGCTTCTCCATGCTGCGCCCGCCGGTGCCGGTTGCGTGGAAAACCAGCGGCTCCCAGTCCGCGCCCAAAAGCTGTGAAACCTGCTGCACGCAAGGGGTGGTCACGCCGAACATCGTCATGCCAACCAGCGGCTTGCCGGCATCGACCGCCCGCCCGCTCGTCATTTGCTCGATCCGGGCTTTCGCCATGGCGGCGATCGCGTGCGCTCCGTTGCCAAGTACGGCGCGCGAGATGCGGTTGAGGCCCTGCACGTCCGTGACGGAATGCATCATCGTGATGTCGGACGCGCCGACATATTCAGCCACGTTTCCGGCGGCCATTGTCGAGATCATCAGTTTCGGCACACCGACGGGAAGCATCTGCATCGCCGGTGTCGCCAACGCGGTACCGCCGGATCCTCCGGCCGAAATGATCCCGGCCACGCCCTGCTGATGACCGATCCAGACGCGGAAGGCCTCCGTCATGGCCGCGATGGCTGCACCCCGGTCGCCGGATGCAATGCGCGCCGAGGCGCTTGGCGAGGCGAGCGCCACCTCCTGCGCAGAGACATCCGCGCCCTGATTGCGACCGTTGGTCGACAGATCGACCAATCGCGTACGCAGTCCGG
>JBOFUS010000017.1:0-1490 GCA_051652685.1 Beijerinckiaceae bacterium | reverse complement strand
TGTTGCACAATTCTTGACATCCCGCATACACCGCAGGATGCTCTGTAGCTTGTTACGCAGGAGTGAACTTGCCCGGATATGACGTCTCCCTTGGCCGGTTGACTATGCGGCCTTTCTTTCTTCCTCGCCAAGCCCCTTTCTTTCATTTGCCTTCGCCTTCTCGAAGTTCATGGGGCTGAGATAGCCCAGCGTCGAGTGAAGGCGGCGATGGTTGTAGAACTGAAGCCAATCCATCACCTCGTCCTTTGCTGCCCGGCGCGTGCCGAACCGCATTCCGTGAAGCCGCTCGACCTTCAATGACCCGAAGAGCGTCTCGGTTACCGCATTGTCCCAGCAGTCGCCCTTGCGGCTCATGGAGCCGAGCATGCCGAAGGCCTTCAGCTGCTTCTGGAAGTCGCCGCTGGCGTATTGACTGCCGCGATCAGAATGGAAGATCAACCCGGCTGCCGAACGCCGCCGGAACCAGGCCATCCGCAGGGCGTCGATCACCAACTGGCGCGTCATGCGCTCGTGCATGGCAAAGCCCACGACCTGTCGGCTGAACAGATCGATGACGACAGCAAGATACAACCAGCCCTCATCCGTCCGGACATAGGTGATGTCGCCCGTCCAGACCCGGTTCGGTTCGGGCGTGCTGAAGTTCCGCTCCAGCAGATCCGGCGAGACAGGCAGGGTATGATTGGAGTTCGTCGTCGCCTTGAACTTGCGCTTTCCCCTTGCCCGAAGCCCGTTTGCCTTCATCAGCTTGCGCACGCGCTCTTTCCCGGCATAAACGCCCCGTGCGGCAAGTTCGCGCCATAGCCTGGGCCAGCCATAGGCTCCCTTCATCTCGGTAAAGATCGCCCGGATGTGGACCAGAAGGGCCATGTCACGGATGCGGCCCGGCTGATCAGGCGCTTCGTCGCGTGCCCGGTGCTGATGGTAGCCGCTGGCGCTCACGGCCAGAACCCGGCATTGCACCGTGATCGGCCAGACCTGCTCGTGTCGCTCGATAAAGGCGTATCTCACTGCGACTCCCTCGCAAAATACGCCGCCGCTTTTTTTAGGATGTCGCGCTCCATCCGCGTCTTTGCCAGTTCGGCTTTCAGCCGTGCAATCTCCATCTGGTCGGCATTCACCGGCCTGCCCTTGGCCTCTTTGAGACCACCGATGGCATCCGACTTCACCCAGTTGTCGATCGATTGCGCCGAAACGCCAAGGCCCCTTGCAACCGAGGAGAGCGATTGACCGCCACGCACCAGCCGAACCGCCTCCTGTTTGAACTCCAGCGTGTAGCGCGCCCGCACGATTCCCGTCATATCCGTTCCTCCAAAACTGATGATACACATTCAGCCGTGGGAGACGTTCTTCGGGGGCAAGGTCAGCCTGCGCCCGCTCGATATTCCGTGCATCATCGACAGGGTGGCGCAGGCAGCAGTTGCTGCTGCACTTGTGCCTCTGCTGGAACCGGAATTCGAAGATTCGAGTTTTGCCTATCGGCCGGGTCGTTC
>JBOFUS010000016.1:0-1863 GCA_051652685.1 Beijerinckiaceae bacterium | reverse complement strand
GCCATCCGGCGCGACGATGCGCGCTCCTCTGAGGCGGGTTTGAAGTATTTCGTGCTCGGCGCGCTGTCCTCCGGCATGCTGCTCTACGGCGCATCGCTGATCTACGGCTTCACCGGCAACGTGAATTTCGATTCGATCGCGCAGGTCCTGCAGGGCAAGGCGGCGACTGGCGCGGTGTTCGGGCTTGTGTTCGTGATTGCTGGTCTCGGCTTCAAGGTCTCGGCGGTGCCTTTCCACATGTGGACGCCGGACGTGTACGAGGGCTCGCCCACGCCGGTCACCGCCTTCTTCGCCGGCGCACCGAAGATGGCGGCGGCTGCACTTTTCGTGCGTGTGATGGTGGAGGCTTTCCCCGGCATCACCCAGCAGTGGCAGCAGATCATCGTCTTCCTTGCCATCGCATCGATGGTCCTGGGCGCATTCGCCGCCATCGGCCAGAACAACCTGAAGCGGCTTCTGGCGTATTCCTCCATCGGCAACATGGGCTATGCGCTGGTTGGACTGGCTGCCGGCAATGTGGCGGGCGTCGAGGGCGTGGCCATTTTCATGGCCACCTACCTCATGATGACGATGGGCGTCTTCGCCTGCATTCTCGCCTTGCGCACGGCAGACGGCCACGCCGAGACGATCTCCGATCTTGCCGGCCTGTCACGAACACGCCCGGGCATCGCCTTCATGCTGGCCATGCTGATGTTCTCGCTGATCGGCATTCCGCCGCTCGCGGGCTTCTTCGGCAAGTTCTACGTCTTCTCGGCGGCGATCAATGCAAAGCTCCTCACGCTCGCCGTGATCGGCATCGTCGCCAGCGTGGTCTCGGCTTTCTATTATCTCCGCCTCGTCAAGGTGATGTATTTTGACGAGCCGACCGTGAAGTTCGAGGATGGTGCGGTCGAGGTGAAGGCGGTTCTCGCCGTCAGCTTCGCTTTCGTGTTCCTTTTCGCAGGCTTTGCCGGGCCACTCATTGCAGCAGCCGCTGCGGCGGCGAAAAGTCTTTTTTGAAGGATCTTCGGAACGCCATCACGCGCATGCAACTGCCCGAAAGCCTGATTGCGCAAGGCCATCGTCTTCTCCATCTGCCAACGGTCGACTCCACGATGGAGGAGGCTCGCCGCCATTGGTCTGCCGGCATGGTTCGCCCCTTGTGGATCGTGGCGGATGAACAGACCGGGGGCAGGGGGCGGCAAGGCCGGACCTGGTCCAGCCCGCCGGGCAATCTCCATATGACGCTGCTGCTTCCTGCGCCTTGTGCGCTGCGGGATCAGCCCAGGCTTGGCTTCGTTGCGGGTGTGGCGCTGGCAGATGCCGTCGCTGCGCTTCTCCCGCAACGGGATATTCGCCTGAAATGGCCGAATGATCTCCTGATCGGAGAGGCGAAATGCGCCGGCCTACTGCTGGAAGGTCTCGATGCGGGTGCCGCCGTTTCCATCGGCATGGGCGTCAACATCGTCGCGCATCCCGGGGATACGCCCTATCCGTCCGCGCATCTCGGCGATGCCGGCAACGCCGGGATTTCACCACCGGCGCTACTGTCGGCGCTGGCACTCTCGCTGCATCGTGCATTGGAGACCTTCGCAGGCGGAAGCGGCTTCCCGCTCATCCGCGCGCGCTGGCTGGCAAGGGCCGCCCATCTCGGGCACAATATCAGGGTTCGGCGTGATCAGGATAAGATCGACGGCCGCTTTGCAGATATCGACGGGGATGGCCGATTGTTGCTTGAAACCGAAGTCGGCACGTTGCGAATCGACGCGGGCGACGTCTTTCCGCTCGACAAGAGCGGTTCGCCTGCCCATGACAAACGCTAACTTCAAGTGGTGCTGCTCAACTGATGTCCGAAACTCCTGAACTTGTTTTCGTGCCCCTTGG
>JBOFUS010000015.1:0-3168 GCA_051652685.1 Beijerinckiaceae bacterium | reverse complement strand
CCATCGGATGGGCGGCGAAGCGATGCGCCAGCGCCATCGCGCTCTCGCAGGCAGCACGCACGCGCAAATCGAGCGTGCGCATGCCGCGAATCAGCAGGAAGGCTTCAAATGGTCCGAGGATCGCGCCGACATTCTTGCGCACCATCTTGACGCGATCCCAGTACGCATCCGGATGGCGGCAGGCGAGAGCGCCGGCCAGCACGTCCGAATGGCCGTTCAGGTATTTCGTCGCAGCATGCATGACGATGTTGGCCCCGAGCTTCAGTGGCTGGCTGAGGATGGGCGTGGCGCAGGTGCTGTCCACCGCGAGCCTTGCGCCGGCGGCATGGGTGATTTCCGCCGCCGCCATGATATCGGTCAGCGACCAGAGCGGATTGGCAGGCGTCTCGATCCAGACGAGCGTCGTCTCGCCGAGGCGCATGGCGGCCTTGAGCGCTGCCAGGTCCGTCATGTCGACGAACTCGACGCGAAGGCCCCAGTGCACGCCCTCGGTCATCAGCCAGTTGCGCAACGCCCAATACATCACCTTGGGTGCCACCACATGGTCGCCGGGCTTCAGCGCCAGGAAGCAAGCTACGGCGGACGCCATGCCTGACCCGAACACCAGCGCTTCAGGTGCCTCCTCGAGCATGGCGATGACGTGTTCCGCCTCGCGTACAGTCGCGTTGTCCGGCCGGCCATAGACATTGCCGGTGCTGTAGGCGTTGTCAGCGTCGCGGATGAAGGTCGTCGTCACATGGATCGGTGTTACGACTCCCATGGTGCCGGCGTCGATCTTGCCCATCGCCTGCGCGGCGAGGGTGCGCTTCGACCAGGTTGTCGTCATGTTGTTCTGCTCCGCGCGACCAGTGTGCCGTCAGCGTCTCGCGTAGAGGATCGTCTGGTCGCCGCCAAGGTCGGGAAATCCGAGAGGGCGCTTGCGCAGCCATGAAGCCGCGCTTGTGACGCGCTCGGGGAAGCGCGATCCATAGATCTCGAGAAACGCGAGTTTGGCCGGTGTCGGGTCAGTTCCCGCCTTGTCTTGCGGTTTGCCGGCCAGTGCAGCGACCTTTGCCGGATCGGCAAGGCCGGCGAGCGTGAAGGCAACGACCCGGCCAAGCGCGCCTTCACAGGCTCCGTGCGTATCGACACCATTCTTTGCGCCGATCTCCGCAAGCTGTGTCAGCACGGTCAGGGCATAGAGGTGATAGTCGAGCGCCTTCGCACCCCTGTCGAGCTCCAGCGGCAGCGCGCCGTCCGGCCGCGCCTGACAGACGACAAGCCGGTAGGATGCCATGCCCCAGTCGAGCAGCGAGCGGTCGCCTGTCACGGCACCCGTTGCCGCCGCAGCGAGACCGCCCCAGGCACGGTGGTTGTTGCGCGAGGCGCGGGGCAGTTTGAGTGTGTCGAAATGCCCGCGAACGGCGCTCGCCCGGTTGGCCAGCCAGTCGGTGACAAGCTTCATGTCGGCCGCCCGTTCCGCAGTGGCCGGCGCGATCTGGAGGACAGCGAGCGAAAGCCCGGCCACGGATGTCGAGAGTTTGAACCAGGCCTGGTGCTCACCGGGTTTTGCCAGCGCGCCCGCCTTTGACCAGGCAAGCAAGTGATCGAGCGCGCAGTTGGCAGCCGCAACCGCACCGGTGCGCTGGTAGGTATTGGCGGCTTGGGTGACGTCAGACATGAAGATTCGCAAGGGCTTGATTGCCGCCTCATAAGCCGCTTCGGCCGTCGGGTTGACGGTATCGCGCGCTGGTCCGCTCCCATCGTATCGCGACGGCGGATCAAACGAGACAAGCGGCGGCGTGACTGGCGGGCAGGGTTGGCCGGCCGCACCACCAGCAACCGGCGCGCGTTGTGCGAATGGTGGTGAAATGCCCTGCGCTCCGGCGCTGCTGCTCATTGCCAGCATGGCAATGATGGCAAACTCGGGCGAGCGCATCGGGCTCACCGGTTCGCCAGCACGCTGGGCAACCAGAGCACCGTCTGCGGCACGAAGGTGATGATGATGAGGACCGCAAACAGCGGGATGAGGAAAGGCCAGACAGCCTTGACTGTCTCCTCAAAACTGATCCTGGCGACGCGGGCCAGCACATAGAGCACCATGCCCACCGGCGGCGTGAGAAGGCCGATCATCAGGTTCAAAACCATCACAAGGCCGAAGTGGACCGGATCGATACCGAGCTTCACCGCCACTGGTAAAAGAACCGGCACGAGAATGGTGATGGCGGCAATCGTCTCCATGAAGCAGCCGACGATCAGCAGGAAGATGTTGACGAGGATCAGGAAGGTGATCGGATCGCTCGCCACGGAGATGATCCACTCGCCCAGCGTATCCGTTGCCCGGCTCATGGTCAGGCACCAGCCGAAAATCGAGGCACCCGCGACGATGAACAGCACGACCGCCGTTGTCTCGATGGTGTCGAAGGACACACGCACAAACTGCTTCAGGCTCATCACCGGATAGATCGGCCGGCCCGCAACGGCGTTGACCGTTGCCGCGATGATGGTGCCAAGCGCCAGCGAATAGGCGCAGGCGAAGATAGCGGCCTCGGTTGGCGTAAAGAGCCCGGCCATCATACCGCCGATGATGATCACCGGCGTCATCAGCGGCAGGAAGGCGTATTTGAACGTTGTGGCGATGACACAGAGCGAGAATTTCGCGTCACGCCCCAGCCCGTTCTTGTGAGCGTAGACGAAGACAGCGGCCGAAAGGCAGAGCGCCATGATCAGCCCAGGAACGATGCCGCCGAGGAACAGCTTGTCGATGGAGGCATTGGCAGAGACACCGTAGATGACAAGCGGCAACGAAGGCGGGATGATCGGCCCGATGGTGGAGGATGCCGCCGTGATGCCGACAGCAAAGCGCGTCGAATAACCGTGGTCGCGCATCGCCTTGATCTCGATGGTGCCAAGGCCGCCGGCATCCGCCACGGCCGTGCCCGACATGCCGGCGAAGATGACAGATCCGGCGACGTTCACATGGCCGAGGCCGCCCTTCAGCCAGGCGAAGAGCGCGGTTGCGAAATCGTAGATGCGCCGGGTGATGCCAGCTGAATTCATCAGATTGCCGGCCATAATGAAGAACGGCACGGCCAGAAGCGGAAAGCTGTCCACGCCGTTGACCATGCGGTGGATGACCGCAATCGCCGGAATCTGCCCCGACAATACGATGTAGAGCAGCGAAGAGCC
>JBOFUS010000014.1:0-4617 GCA_051652685.1 Beijerinckiaceae bacterium | reverse complement strand
GCCATCAAAACACGGGACAGAATCCACCGACGACGAGCAGATCATCGCGGTCGAGGATCTGGCCGTGGGCTTCGGCGACAAGCTCGTCAACGACGGACTGTCGATGCATGTCCTGCGGGGCGAAATTCTCGGCGTTGTTGGCGCTTCGGGCACGGGCAAGTCGGTGCTCCTGCGCACCATCGTCGGGCTGCTGCCCAAGAAGCGCGGCCATATCCGGGTATTTGGCACCGACATGGACGGCCTGAGCGAGGCCGAGCGCCAGAGTATCGAGAAGCGCTGGGGCATCCTCTTCCAGCAAGGCGCGCTCTTTTCCTCCCTCACCGTCAAGCAGAACATCCAGTTCCCGATGCGCGAACATCTCGATCTCTCCGAACGGATGCTTGACGATCTGGCGATGCTCAAGATCGACATGGTTGGTTTGAATCCGGACGCCGCGGACAAGCTGCCTTCGGAGCTGTCGGGGGGGATGATCAAGCGCGCGGCCCTTGCGCGTGCGCTCGCACTCGATCCCGAAATTGTTTTTCTTGACGAGCCGACATCCGGTCTCGACCCCATAGGCGCTGGCGAGTTCGACGGTCTGATCGCCACACTGCAGAAGACACTTGGGCTCACCGTCTTCATGGTGACCCATGATCTGGACAGCCTCACCACAATCTGCGACCGGATCGTGGCGCTTGGAGAAGGCAAAGTCCTGGCCAGCGGCGATATGGCCTCGATGCGGAGCCAGAAGCACCCATGGCTTGACGCCTATTTCAACGGCCCAAGGGCGCGCGCGGCACGCAGTTCGACCTCAGTCTGAAATGATCAATGAAAGCGGCGGGCAGGTGCCAGATGGAGCGCCTCAAGCGCAACATCGCCCGAACGCGACGATCCCAGCATCCGCTCCAGCCTTTGCGACGCAAAACGGTTGTGGCCACCACGCGCTCTCCGCCGAAGTGCCAGTGCACCCACCGCTTCGCCGCCGCCCAGGCGCGTCATCGCCTCCAGCTGGATCTGCGCAAATACGTCACGCTGCGCATGGCTGCCGCCAACCAGCTGGAGCCGCGCCATCACGGGAGACATCAGGGCGGCCGCGTTCGCCATGTCGCCGGCGGTGAAAGCCATGATGGCGGCGGCTGCGGGTGCGCCAATCTCGCGGGCGAGCGTCGCGTCGGAGCCTCCAGAGCAGTCAGCCAGTAGCGACAGGGCAAGCCGCTCCGCCCCCTCACGCCGGCCCGCACCGGCAAGCGCCAGCAGATAGTGCAGATCGGCGAAAACGAGCCGGCGGTCGCCGATCCGGCGCTCGGCGATGTCTGCCAATTCCTCCCAACGGTCGCCGACAAAGCAGCCGTCGATTTCCAGCCTTTGCAACAGCGAGGCGGCATTGGCGATATCGCGGTAGTCGTCCGTCTTTTCGGCGCGAACCGCGGTGTCGTAGAGGGCAAGCGCCTCGGAAGGTTCGCCGGCTTCCAGATGAAACAATGCCTTGTGCCAGGCCATATGAAAGCGAAAGTTGTTGCAATGGCTCCACAGCACCGGGTCGGACAGCCAGGCAATGCCCTGCCCGATTTCTCCGCGCATCTCGTGCACATGGGCGACGGCGTGCCGCCCCCAGGCGTCAGCCGGCGTCAGCATCACGGCCTTCAGCCCCATGCGCATCGCCTCGTCGTAGGCTCCTGTCTCCTCAAGCGCAAAGGCGTAGCAACCACGAATATAGCCGGCGAAGGGTACCTTGTCCGTGTATGCCGATACAACGCGCGCCAGCGACCGGCGCATCCCGTCGGCGTCGCCCGTCACGAAGCGGATCGCATGCGACAGCTTGACGGCCATTGCATCCATCGGATGATCCGAGATGACAGACTCAAGCGCGCTCACCGCACGGCGAGGTTCGCCGTCCAGCCAGCCCGCGAGTCCCTCGCCGTAGAGAGCAGCGCGTGCGTCAGGATTGGCCGCCAACCTGGCGACACCCGATGCATGCGCATCGCGCGCGGGGCCAACAAGCTCGCCCTTGCCGAGCAGCAGAAGCATGTACCCCTTGAGGAAAGGGCCGATAGCGGCTTCTGGCGCAGCCATCAGGTAGTCCTGCAAGCGGTCAGGCGTTGCGCGACTGTGGCTCAGAAACGCTTCGGTAAGTGCGCTCCATGCTGTCCCGGCGGAAGCAATGGATTCGGAGGCAGGGTTCGCAATGTTCATGCCGCCAGCCTGCCTGCATCCTGCGACAATGGCGCGTCACGGCTGTTCAAGCGACGTCAACAAGCCGTGATGGCAACGTGAAGCGTCAGATCAGCCCGTCGTAGGCGCGCCGGCCGATGCGGCAGGCGAGCAAGGTGAACCCTTCGCGAGACAATGCCGCCGTCGCTTCCCGTGCCAGCGTGTCGCGTTCATCGATCCAGACACCATGTCCGCCCAGCGCCCGCGCCACGGCAGGAAAGTCGCTGCCGCCGAAATCAACCGCTGCATTGGGTCGCTGGCCAGCGCGCTGCTTCAGCTCGATCAACGCCAGACTTTCATCGACCAGCACACAGATAATCACCGGCAGGGCGAGATCACGCAGCGTCGCCAGCTCGCCGAGCCCCATCTCCAGCCCGGCGTCTCCGACGAAGACAACGACAGGCCGCGACGGATCTGCCAGCCGGTGCCCCATGCCGAGCGGCAGGGCGCAACCCATGGTGCAAAGCGCCGAGGATTGCAGCATGGCGCGGGGGAAATGGCTTTCCCACATCTGCGATACGAGAATGCGATGCGCCCCGCTGTCAGCGGTCGCCACGGTGTTCTTCGGCAATGTCTGCCGGAGCGTCTCGAAGACGGTGGCCGGTCCCCAATCTCCCACTGGACGAAACGCCTCCGCCAATTGCCGCTTCACCTGCGCGGGCGCACCGGCGCTCCAGCGCAAAGCACGCGCCGGCGCGCGTCCCAATGCAGCGAGTGCGAGTCCCACATCACCCACGAAGCGGAGCCGCGCGTGATGCATGCCATGCGGCATATCCTCTGCGACGAGATCGATCACGGCCTTGCCAGGCGGCCACGGGTGTCGCCAGTTGGCGCGCATCTCGATCGGATCGTAGCCTGCAAGGACAATCACATCTGCCGCCTCGATCAGCGGCATCAGCAGCTTGTCGGCCTTTGGCGAAAGCCCCGCTGCGCCAAGCGCCAGCGGATGCGCCTCGGGCAGCAGGCCCTTGCCCTTGTAGGTAGTGATCAACGGCGCGGCCTGCGCTTCGCAGAACGCCCTCAGTGCCGCAGCCGCGCTGTGGTTCACCACATCGACACCCGCAATCACGAGCGGCCGTTCGGCAGCAGCAAGAAGCAGCAACGCATCGACAAGCGCCTCTCCTTCAGCTGGCGCAGCCGCGGCCGGACGCGGAGAAATGACCAGAGGCCCTTCTCTGGCCGGCCCCTCCGCCACGCTGATGGGGACATCGACATGCACCGGGCCGGGACGCCCCGACAGCGCGACGGCAAGCGCCTTGTCGATCACCAGATCGGCAGTCGCGGCGGTCGCGCGGAAGCTTGCCTTCACGACCGGACGCAACAGCGCCTGATGATCGAAGACCTGATGCGTATAGGTTTCCGCGTCAGCGGCATCGACGCAACCGGTGAGGAAGAGCAGCGGCACGCGGTCCTGAAACGCATTGGCCACGACATTGACCGCATTGGCGACACCCGGCCCCAGCGTGGCGTAGAACAGCCCCGGTGCGCCGGTCGCGTGCCAGACACCTTCTGCCATGAATCCGGCCGCGTTCTCGTGCTTGGTCAGGATTGTCTCGATACCGGCGACATTCAGTGCCTCGACCAGCGCCAGCACTTCGCCACCGGGTATGCCGAACGCCCGCGAAATGCCCGCCGCCGCCAGCCGTCTTGCGATCCTGTCAGCACCGGTCATTCTGCACATCCTGCCATTCGCATGGCGCGCAGCTGATCACAGCCGCAGAAGCTAAATTCAAATCGCGATTGTGTGATAAGGATCGACGCCACTTCATAAGAAGTGGCGCGAGAGACGGGACTCGAACCCGCGACCTCCGCCGTGACAGGGCGGCGCTCTAACCAACTGAGCTACTCCCGCAAGAAAACGTCGCCGTCTTCCGGTCGCTGAGGGGTAAAAGAAGGTCGCCGCCCTGTCAACCGAACCGGTTGCCGGGAGGTTGATTTTTTACGCGGCACAGCCTCATCACTTCGGGCACTCCGCCATCCGGTCTAACCCTGTCGTACCCCGCCGTTGAGCGCTGCCCGAACCTAGTTGAACGTACGGCTCGCCAGGCGAAACTGCGTGATCTCGTTTGGTTTCATGAAATGGATCGACGAATGCGGCACTTTGCGGATGAAGGTGGCCAATTCTGGCCTCACGCCCATCTCGCGCATGTAGCCGCGCAGAATGCGCTCTCCCTCGTCATCATCGCCTTTCGCGCCGTCACGCGGGAGAATGACATTTGTCCCGTACAACTGCGGCTTGGGCTCTGACACCCAATGCACAGCCACCTTGCTGTCGTCAGGGACAACACGCCTGACGCCGCCCATCAGGCTGAAGACACACGCTGAGGCACAGGCGCCGTTGACCGCACCGTAACTTCCGCCGGAACCAGCGCTTCCCCGTGCCACGATCACCGTCGCCTTGATCGCGCGCAGTACCCGCCCGATGCC
>JBOFUS010000013.1:0-2456 GCA_051652685.1 Beijerinckiaceae bacterium | reverse complement strand
ACCTCTTCCACGCGGTAGCACTCGATCACGTCGCCCGCGCGCATGTCTTCGTACTTCTCGAAGGCCATGCCGCACTCCTGGCCAACGTTGACCTCCTTGACCTCATCCTTGAAGCGCTTGAGTGTCTTGAGCGTGCCTTCGTGGATAACGACGTTGTCGCGGATGAGGCGGACGCCGGCACCACGTTCCACCTTGCCGTCGGTGATGATGCAGCCTGCGACCTTGCCGACCTTGGTGATGTTGAACACCTCCTGGATGCGCGCATTGCCCAGCATTGTCTCGCGCATCGTCGGCGGCAGCAGGCCGCCCATGGCGAGCTTCATGTCGTCCACAAGATCGTAGATAATGTTGTAGTAGCGGATCTCGATACCCTGGCGCTCGGCGGCCTCGCGGCCCTCCTTGTGTGCGCGCACGTTGAAGCCGATGACCACAGCACCCGTCGTATTGGCGAGCGTGATATCGGACTCCGTGATGCCACCGACGCCCGAATGAATCACGCGGGCAATGACTTCCGACGTGCCCAGCTTCTCCAAAGCGCCGTTGATGGCTTCAACAGAGCCCTGCACGTCGCCCTTGATAACAAGCGGAAGTTCCTTTTTGCCCGCCTGCTCCTTCAATTGGCTCATCATATCGGCAAGCGAGCGTGATTGGCCCGATTGACGTGCGAGCTGCTTGTCACGCTTCTGGCGCATGCGGTATTCGGTCACTTCGCGGGCGCGGGCTTCGGTCTCGACCACGGCCATGCGGTCACCCGCTTCCGGTGCACCGGTGAAACCAAGGATCTCGACCGGGGCAGATGGCCCGGCAAACTCCACACTCTCGCCCTTGTCGGTAAGAATGGCACGCACGCGGCCCCATTCGGAACCGGCAACGACGATGTCACCCTGGACCAGCGTACCGCGCTGAATGAGGACCGTTGCCACCGGGCCGCGGCCACGGTCGAGCTTGGCCTCGATCACGGTGCCTTCGGCTTCGCGGTCGGCACTGGCCCGTAGATCGAGCACTTCGGCCTGCAGCATGATGGTGTCCAGTAGACGATCAAGATTGAAGCCCGTCTTGGCCGAAACCTCCATCTCCAGTGTCTCTCCGCCAAGGCTTTCCACTTGCACATTGTGTTGCAGGAGGTCGGTGCGCACGCGTTCCGGCTTGGCGTCCGGAAGATCGACCTTGTTGATGGCGACGATGAGCGGCACGTTGGCCGCCTTGGCGTGGGCGATGGCCTCGATGGTTTGCGGCATGACGGAATCATTGGCCGCTACAACGAGAATGACGACGTCCGTCACTTTCGCTCCACGTGCGCGCATCGACGTGAAGGCCGCGTGGCCGGGCGTATCAATGAAGGTCACTGCTCCGCCAGAGGGGGCCATGACCTGGTACGCACCGATGTGCTGGGTAATGCCGCCAGCCTCGCCGGATACGACGTTGGTCTTGCGGATCGCATCAAGCAGAGACGTCTTGCCGTGATCGACGTGGCCCATGATGGTCACGACAGGCGGGCGCGGCAACAGCGAATCGGGATTATCCGGCCGGTCAAAGAGGCCGAGAATCACGTCGGACTCCGACACGCGCTTCACCGTATGGCCCATTTCCTGGGCAATCAGCTCGGCTGTGTCCGCATCAATCACGTCCGTGATCTTGTGCATCTGGCCCTGTCGCATGAGCATGCGGATGATATCCACGCCCCGCTCGGTCATGCGGTTGGCAAGTTCCTGGATGCTGATCGTCTCGGGCAGGATGACCTCGCGATAGACCTTTTCCTTTTGCTCGTCCTGACCACCCTTCATGCGCTGTACGCGGCGGCGGAAGGCGGCGACGGAGCGTGAACGCTCCTCCTCCGTCTGGAGCGCGTTGGTCAGCGTCAGCCGGCTGCGGTCCTTGTCGCCGCCGGTGCTGCGGGTCGGGCGTTCTGCCCCACGGGCTGGTGTGCTGCCCGCTTTGCCGCGCTTGGCGCTGGCGTCGTCAGCGTCGCGCGAGAACGGCCGTGCGGTCTGGGATGGAGGCGCAGAACGGCGCGCCTCCTGGACCAGGGGTTCCGAAGGGGCTGCAGGTGCCCGGCCAAAGCCGAAGCGCTGGGGAGCCGCGCCGCCTGCCGGACGTGGACCGCGGTCGCCGAAGCCGCCGGCACCTGCCGGACGCGGGCCACGGTCAGCAAAGCCACCTGAGCCAGCCGGACGCGGGCCACGATCGGCGAAGCCGCTGCGTTCACTGCTGCCCGGACCTGAAGGACGTGGGCCACGGTCTGTGTAACCGCCACCCGCGCTGCCCCCGCTGGAGGCACCGCCACTGAACCCGCCGGCTGGACGAGGCCCCCGGTCGGCGTACCCGCCCCCGCTGGAACCACCGCCGCTGAAACCACCCGCCGGACGCGGGCCACGGTCGGTATAGCCGCCGCTGCTCGATCCACCGCCGCTGAAGCCGCCTGCCGGGCGCGGGTTGCGATCAGCATAGCCACTGCG
>JBOFUS010000012.1:0-1785 GCA_051652685.1 Beijerinckiaceae bacterium | reverse complement strand
ATCAGCTCGGGCAGCGCCATCAGCCGCGTCTCGCACACCTCCTGCGGGTCCGGACGGATCGGGCCTTCAAGCCGGCCACCGTAGACATAGACGAGTTCGTTCTCGATCAGGCCATGGTCCAGCGCCGTGCGGTAGCGGGCGCGGAAACCGTGGCGAAGCTTTGCATTCAGCCCCAGTTCTTCGCCAAGCCGGCGATGGGCTGCGGGAGCAGTCCGCTCTCCGAAACGGGGATGGCCGCAACAGGTGTTCGCCCACAGCCCGCCGGAATGGTATTTCACGGACGCGCGGCGCTGGAGCAGCGTGCGGCCCTCCCCGTCAAACAGGAAGATGGAGAAGGCGCGGTGAAGCAGGCCACGTTGATGCGTCTCGAGCTTGCCGGAGACGCCAACCGCGCGGTTGCGCTCGTCCACCAGGATCAGCATGTCCTCGCCGGAAGCCCCGCGAAGTTGCGAGGCGGGCGTCGCGATGTTCATCGGCCATCTCCCGCATCAACCTTGCGTAGAATACGTGAGCAAGCCTCCGGCCGGAACCGGGGGAAATGCTTAGGTCGTTGCGCGCCAGCGCAAATGGGACTCACCGTCTCAGCGCGCGCAACTGGTAGGTGTCGAAGGCATACTCCGCCGCCTGCCACCAGGCATACTGCTCGCCCCGGAAGGCGACCATGCTGTCGTAGCCCTTCTTGAACAGCGCGCTCTTGGCTGAAAGCTCCGCATAAAGTTCGTTGGCCGCGGTCCAGGACGCATCGAGAACGGGGATCGGAAATGCCCTGAGCTCCGCGCCTGCAGCCAGCAGCCGCCGCAGCGCCGGCGCGTTGACCGCGTCATACTTGGCGAGCATCCAGTTGTTGGCGGCCTCCGCCGCATTGCGGACGATGGCCTGATAATTCTTCGGCAGCTTGTCCCAGGCTTCCTTGTTGACCACAAGATGCAGCATCGCGCCGCCCTCCCAGAAGCCGGGATAGTAGTAGTATTTCGCCACCTTGTTGAAGCCGAGCTTCTCGTCGTCGTAAGGGCCGACGAACTCGACCGCGTCCAGCGTGCCGCGCTCCAGTGCGGGATAGATCTCGCCCGCCGCGATCTGCTGCGGCACGACGCCAAGCTTGGCCAGCACCTGCCCGCCGATGCCGCCGATGCGGAACTTCAGGCCCTTCAGATCGTCAAGGCCCTTGATCTCGTTGCGGAACCAGCCGCCCATCTGGGTGCCGGAATTGCCGCAGACGATACCGACGGTGTTGAACTTCGCCAGCGCCTCGTTGACGATGGCGTCGCCGCCGGCAAAATGCCACCACGAGTGCTGATGGCGGGCGTTCAAGCCGAAGGGGATGCCGGTGCCCAGCGCCAGCGCCGGCTCCTTGGCCGCATAGAAGTACGTCGGCGTATGCGCGCATTCCACCGTGCCGGCCGAAGCCGCGTCCAGCGCCTGCAGACCAGGCACCAGCTCGCCGGCGGGAAAGCACTGGATCTGGAACTTGCCGTCGGTTGCTTCAGAGACGAGCCTCGCGAAGGTTTCGGCCGTGCCGAAGATCGTGTCGAGCACGCGGGGAAAGCTGGAGGTCAGCCGCCACTTGATCTCCGGCGCGCCCTGCGCCAGCGCCGGGCTTGCGACCGTGGCAGTTGCAGCCGCGATGGCGGAGCCCTTGAGAAATGTCCGTCTTTGCATGGTATGATCCTCCCGGCGATTGATCTTGGTTGGTAACAGGAAAGCACAGCTTCGCTTTGATGGACAGGTGTTCGAAACGCCTGCGGGCTCAGTGGTCCAGAACATACGTGCGATAGGCGAAGCGAT
>JBOFUS010000011.1:0-11291 GCA_051652685.1 Beijerinckiaceae bacterium | reverse complement strand
TGGCGCGGGAGACTGATCAACATCCATCCGTCGCTGCTGCCAGCGTTCAAGGGGCTGGATACGCACGCCCGTGCGCTTTCGGCGGGTGTTTCGGAGCACGGCTGCACAGTGCATTTCGTCACGCCTGACCTGGATGACGGTCCGGTGATCCTGCAGGCGCGGGTGCCGGTGCTCGCCGGCGATACGGCGGACAGTCTGGCTGCGCGGGTGCTCATGGAGGAACACCGCACCTACCCAGAAGCGCTGAAGCGCGTGGCGGAAGGAAAAAACCGTTTGATTTGAAGGGATTGGTGGGTGATGTAGGATTCGAACCTACGACCTATTGATTAAGAGTCAACTGCTCTACCAACTGAGCTAATCACCCATTTCCAACCTGAGCCGGAAACGCGAAGGCGGGCCAGAGCCCGCCATCGACAAGCGGCCAACTAGCAGCCGACCTTGGAATTGTCCAGCGCCTTTGTGACGGTTTTTCGTCAGAGCGAGAACCGGACTACAGGGAAAACGACGTGCCACAACCGCAGCCGGAGGTCGCCAGCGGGTTCTTGATCTGGAAGGCCTGACCCATCAGGTCGTCGACGAAGTCGATCACGGAGCCGGTCATGTAGCCGACCGACACCTGGTCGATCAGCACGCGCGCCCCATCACGGCTGACAACGATGTCCTCGCCCGGTGCTTCCGTGCCGATGTCGAAAGCGTAGGAAAAACCCGAGCACCCACCACCGTTGACGCTGATGCGCAGTGCAGCGCCCGGTGGTTCGGCGGAAAGAATCGCATTGACCCGCGCCGCAGCGGCAGGCGTCATCGAGACGGTGGAGTCACCCATGGAGTCGGCTCCGCTTGGTGTTATCATGCACACAAGGTAAGGACTTGGCAGCCCAAGTTCAACAGACTCGAAGTTCAACTGACACAAGGCGTCACGTCCGCATGCTGTCCCAAAGCCCGCCCCTGACGCTCCGTCCCGGCGAGCGCTGGACAGCCGTTTGCGCTTCTGACCCATGGGCGAGCCGGGGACGACTGACACCCGAGCCATCTTCCGCCACGCGGACGGAGTTCCAGCGAGACCGCGATCGGATCATCCATTCCACGGCCTTCCGGCGGCTGAAGCACAAGACGCAGGTGTTTCTCGCCCATGAAGGTGATCACTACCGCACCCGGCTGACCCATACGATCGAGGTGGCGCAGATCGCCCGGTCGCTCGGCCGGGCACTTGGCCTCGACGAGGATCTGGCGGAGACGCTGGCGCTCGCCCATGATCTTGGGCACACGCCCTTCGGCCATGCCGGCGAGCGCGCACTGGCCCGCGCGGCGGCGTCCCACGGCGGGTTCGACCACAATGCGCAGTCGCTGCGCGTTGTGACGGCGCTGGAGCGCCGTTATGCCGCCTTCGACGGTCTGAACCTCACCTGGGAAACGCTGGAGGGGTTGGTCAAGCACAACGGGCCACTGACTGATCGCGAGGGCCGGCCGATCACGAAGCATGGTCTGCCCGGTCCCATTGCCAGCTATGACCGCCGGCACCCGCTGGAGCTATGGTCGCAGGCGAGCGCCGAGGCGCAGGCGGCGGCCATCGCCGACGATATCGCCTACAACGCCCATGACATCGATGATGGCCTGCGTGCCGGTCTGCTGTCGTTTGAGGAGCTTGGTGAAAACCCTTTTCTCGCGGGTCTGCTGCGTGAAATCCGCTCCCGGCACCCCGGCCTCGACCTGGCCCGCGTCACACACGAGTTGCAAAGGCGGATCATCACCTCGCTCGTCGAGGACGTGATTGCGGAGAGCCGCCGCCGGCTGGCGCTGCTTGTACCCAAAAGCGTGGCGGATGTCCGGGCGGCACCGACAGCCGTTGTGGCCTTTTCGGCCGCGATGCAGCCGGCTGTTGAGAGCCTTCGCGCGTTTCTTTACCCCAAACTCTATCGCCATCCCAAGGTGATCGCGGACATGGATGCTGCCGAAAGGATGGTCGAGGACCTCTATGCAGCCTTCATTGCCGATCCGGAACTGATGCCCGTGGATTGGGCGCGCGATGCGGCCGCCCTGGGAGATACCGGTCTTGCCCGGCGGGTAAGTGACTATATCGCCGGTATGACCGATCTTTATGCCGCCGAGCGACACCGCCGCGTGGTCGCCGCGCGCGTTTGACGCAGTTGGCAGGATGCTCTAGCCGCCCGCAACACAATACAGCCGCACTCCCGCCGGTTTTTCTTGTCTGAAACGTGAGAACCATGAATCTGTTTGCCCGGTATCAGGTGAAGATCGCTGAAATCATTGATGGTCTGGTAGCCGAAGGTCGCATACCGGCTGGCCTTTCGACTGCGCGCGTGGCCGTCGAGCCGCCGCGTGACGCAAGCCACGGCGACTTTGCCTGCAACGCCGCCATGGTGCTGGCGAAGGACGCAGGGCTTAAGCCGCGCGAACTGGCTGAGTTGATCGCAGAGCGCCTGCGGCTTGAGCCTGCGGTCACAGGCGTCGAGATCGCCGGGCCGGGCTTTATCAACGTCGCACTGAAGCCCGAGATCTATCAGGACGTGCTGCGTGAGGCGCTTCGCACCGGCATCGATTTCGGTCGCAGCGCAACCGGTGCCGGACGGCGCGTCAACGTCGAATATGTCTCGGCCAATCCGACCGGGCCGATGCATGTCGGCCATTGCCGGGGGGCGGTCTTCGGCGACGCGCTCGCCAACCTGCTCGCCTTTGCGGGCCACACTGTCTCACGCGAGTACTACATCAACGATGCCGGCGCGCAGGTGGATGTGCTCGCCCGCTCCGCCTTCCTGCGTTACCGCGAAGCGCTGGGCGAGGACATCGGCGCAATCCCGGAGGGGCTCTATCCGGGCGACTACCTCAAGCCGGTTGGAGAAGCACTGGCCGCTGCCCATGGTGGCAAGCTCGCCGCCATGCCGGATGGAGACTGGCTTCCCATTGTCCGTGATGCGGCCATCGACGGCATGATGGCGATGATCCGCGAGGATCTGCAACTGCTTTCAATCGAGCATGCGGTGTTCTTTTCCGAGCGCACGCTTCACGGCGGTTCAAACAGTCCCATTGCGGCTGCGATCGCGGATCTCCGGTCGCGCGGCCTGATTTATGAAGGCAAGCTGCCACCGCCCAAGGGTGCCCCCGAGGCTGACTACGAGGACCGCGTCCAGACACTGTTCCGGGCGACGGATTTCGGTGATGACGTGGACCGTGCGCTGATGAAATCCGACGGCAGCTATACTTATTTCGCTGCGGATATCGCCTATCACCGCGATAAGTTCCTGCGCGGTTTCCCGACCATGATTGATGTCTGGGGAGCCGATCACGGCGGCTACATCAAGCGGATGAAGGCTGCGGTGAAAGCAATCTCGGGTGGCGAAGGCACGCTCGATATCGAAATCTGTCAGCTTGTCCGGTTGTTGCGCGACGGGCAGGAACTGAAGATGTCAAAGCGCGCGGGCACATTCGTCACTTTACGCGAGGTGGTGGACGAAGTCGGGCCTGATCCGGTCCGCTTCATGATGCTGCACCGCAAGAACGACGCGGCGCTGGATTTCGATCTGGCCAAGGTCGTCGAGCAGTCGAAGGACAATCCCGTGTTCTATGTGCAGTACGCGCACGCCCGGAGCGCGTCAGCCTTCCGGCAGGGCAGGCTGGCGTTCGGCGATGATTCGTTTTCGGGCGAAGAGCTGGCGGCTGCCGACCTTTCCCTGCTCACGGACGAGGCCGAGCAGACCGTGATGCGGCAAATCGCGCAGTACCCGCGTCTTGTCGAGGCAGCGGCGGTCAACCGCGAGCCACACCGGGTCGCTTTCTATCTCCATGATCTCGCAAGTGCATTTCATGCGCTCTGGAATCGCGGGAAGGAAAATCCGGCCTTACGCTTTGTTAAGGACAACGATAGAAAAGAGTCAGCAGCACGTCTTGCGCTCGTGTCGGCCGTGATGGTGACGCTGGCGTCGGGTTTGCGGATATTGGGTGTCAGCGCGCCCCATGAAATGCGCTGATCGCCAGAGGAGCGCCGCAAGACGCCCCGCATGCGAGGCAGGTGGACGATGAGCAAGGTAAAGATGCAGGAGACCATGGACCTCGCGGAGCTTGAGCGTCAGCTCGGCGCTGTGATTGCCTCGCGTCCGGCGCAAGCTGACGATCCATTGCTCGAACTGGCCCGCATGGTTGGCCAGACCGATCAGGGAGTGGGGCGGGCCGCCGATGCCCGGAGCTCCTTCGATGATTTCCTTGCTTCCCCCCCGCGTCCTGCTGGTGGTGCAATGCCATCATCCACGCCGCCGTTTGAACCGCTGTTTCCGGAGGCGGTACCATCGAAACCTGCCCGCGGTGGTGGTTTGGATGAAGTCGAGCCCGAGACCCGGCCTGCGGAAATGGCGACGAAAGAGGCCCGCCCGGCGCTTGCTGGGTTGTCTGAGGACAGGCGCGAGGTTTCTGCCAGTGCCGTGCAGGCGCCAATCCCGGACGACGCCAGTCTCGATATGGACGACTTCGAAGCGCAACTGATGCGTGATTTTGCGCCCGGCACGGCAGCCGCGCCGCGTCATCCGGTTGCCCCTGAACCTGGAACTGCGCGCGGCGAGCCGCCTTTTGCCGATATGATGGCGGAGTTCGAAAGCGCCATGCGTGATGTCGGAGGTCGACCGGTACCTCCCGAGATGCCACGACAGTCTGAAGCGTTGTCAAATGTTGGTGCGGGTCTTGCCGGGGGCATCGCAGCCGCCAGTGCTGCCGCAGCAATCGGTGCATCGCGCGTCAATCCCGAACCGATCACCGCGCTGGGGGCATCGCCTGGAGTCGCGCCAAGGCCCAACAAGTCGCGACGAGGCTTGATGCTCGCTGCCGGTGTTGTGGGAGTGTCCCTCCTCGGCGTGGTTGGCATGTTGTCGTTCGGCGGAAACACGAAGCCGACGGGTGGCAACGCCGCACCCGCGGTGATTGCGGCAAGGCCTGGTGCCACGAAGGAAAAGCCAGCAAATCCCGGAGGTGCGGAAGTGCCTAACCAGGATCGCGAGGTGTTGCAGAAACAGGCTGCTGCACCTTCCGCTCCCGTTCGCGTGGTGCCGCGCGAGGAACAGCCTCTGGACCTTTCCCAGGCGCAGCGCCAGACATCGGCCCCTGAAGCGCCAGCCATTCGCCAGATACCCGGTGTTGCCATTATCGCCCCCGTCACGACGACGCCGCCAGCGTTGGCAACGCCCGCGCCGGATGCTCCGGCACCTCGTCCTGTCGCGTCTGTTCCCATCACGATCGCCGGTCAGCCGCCCGTTGCACCCCCCGCCTCTCCTGCCGTTGTTGCGCCTGCGCCGGTTCCCGTTGTTGTGCCACCAGTGGTCGCGGCGCCACCTGATGTCGCTGCCCCCTCCGCTGCGCCTGCAACTCCGTCTCCCTCGGCCACGGCAGGAACCCCTGCCGCCGAGCCACGCCGCCAGGCCAGCACTGAGCCGCGCCGTGTACGATCCGTGCCAATCCGCAGCGATGCCGAAGGGCAGGCGGCGACCCGTGCGGCGGCCCCGCGTCCTGCGCCGCAGCCCGCTGAAGCCAGCGATCCGAACGGCCCGCTGCGCATTACGCCGGGTGCCAACCGTGCGCCACGCCAGCAGACAGCCGCCGCAGTGCCGGCGACGACTGCAACAGCGCCAGCGTCCGGCGGCAGCGGCTTTGCGGTGCAGCTCGCAGCGGAAGGTTCCGACGAGGCCGCGCGCGCCAAGTTCAACCGCGTGCGCAGCCAGCACACCGGCGTGCTCGGCAGCCTTGCCCCCAACATCCGCAGCGCCGAGGTCAACGGCCGCAGCGTCTACCGCGTGCGGGTGGGCAATCTCAGCCGTGAGGACGCGGTCGGCCTCTGCGAGCGTCTCAAGGCCGACGGCGGTTCCTGCTTCGTCGCCCGCAACTGACGGAAATTCCAAGCATGTCCTGCAAGGCGTTCATCGCCGGCGCGGCCGGTCCCGCGCTGTCGCCCGAAGAGACGGCGTTTTTCAGCGCCGAACGCCCCTGGGGGCTCATCCTGTTCCGGCGCAACGTAACGGACCCGGATCAGGTCCGCCGCCTCGTCGACAGCTTCCGCGAGTCTGTGGGGCGCGAGGATGCGCCGGTGCTGATCGATCAGGAGGGTGGCCGCGTGCAGCGGCTCACCCTGCCGCATTGGCCGAAATATCCCTCCGGCCGCACCTATGGAAAGCTGTTCACGAATGATCCGCTGCATCGGCGCGAGATTGCGCGGCTTGGCGCACGTCTGATCGCCCATGATCTGAGGGCGCTTGGCATCACGGTTGATTGCCTGCCGGTGCTGGATGTACCCGTCGAAGGCGCGCATGACGTGATCGGCGACCGGGCCTATTCGCATGCGCCGGCCGAAGTGGCTGTCCTTGGCCGCGCGGCCTGCGAGGGGCTTCTGGCTGGCGGTGTGCTGCCGGTGATCAAGCATATTCCTGGCCATGGCAGGGCGGGGGCAGACAGCCACATGGCGCTGCCCGTGGTGGATGCAGACCGTTCGGCCTTGTCTGCCGCCGACTTCATGCCCTTCCGCCATCTGGCCGACATGCCGCTCGCGATGACCGCGCATGTGGTCTACTCCGCCATTGATCCCACGCGCCCGGCCACCACTTCGCGCAAGGTGATGCGCCAGGTGATCCGCGGCGAGATCGGCTTCGACGGTCTCGTGATGACCGATGACCTTTCGATGAAGGCGCTGGGGGGCGAATTTGCCGACCGCGCCAGGGCGGCTCTGGCGGCCGGCTGCGACATGATCCTGCATTGCAACGGCGAACTGGCGGAAGCGTATCCCGTTGCCGAGGCGACGCCCGAGCTCAAAGGCAAGGCCAAGCGCCGCGCGGATGCCGCGCTCGCACGCATCTGCCATTTGCCGGAGCCGTTCGATCCTGTGGAAGGGATGGCGCGTTTGACGGCCGCCCTTGCGGCAACGGCCTGAAAAGGCGACATCTGCCCCACAAGGCGGAAGCGTGATGAACGGGTTGGCAGATCAGAACGACGAAGGGTCGGGACGTCGGGAAGACGATCCCGCGCTAATCGTTGACGTCGACGGCTTCGAGGGGCCGCTTGATCTGCTGCTCGAACTCGCGCGGCGGCAGAAGGTCGATCTCCACCGCATCTCCATCCTCGCGTTGGCCGACCAGTACCTTACCTTTGTCGAAGCAGCGCGCAAACTCAGGCTGGAACTTGCTGCGGATTATCTCGTGATGGCGGCGTGGCTTGCCTATCTCAAGTCGCGGTTGCTGCTGCCCCGCGAACAGAAAGCTGACGTCGGGCCTTCCGCCGATGAATTGGCCGGTGCTTTGGCTGACCGGCTGCGCAGGCTGGAAGCCATAAGGCTGGCGGCGAAGCATCTGATGGACCGTCCGCAGCTGGGCCGCGACGTCTTCCAGCGCGGTGCGCCGGAAGAAATCGCCCGCGTCGAGAAGCCGCTCTGGGAGGCCTCGCTCCATGATCTGCTGACGGCCTACGCCCGCCAACGCCAGAAACACGCGCTTTCCCGGGTCACCATCGAAAAAAGACTGGTCTGGTCTCTGGCCGAAGCGCGCGCGGCGCTGGAGCGGTTAATCGGCCAGATCAGCGACTGGGCCCCGCTCGACCAGCATCTGCTCGCCTACGCCGTCGAGCCCGCCATGCGGCGCAGCGTT
This sequence comes from Beijerinckiaceae bacterium, assembly GCA_051652685.1. GTDB lineage: Bacteria > Pseudomonadota > Alphaproteobacteria > Rhizobiales > Beijerinckiaceae > JADCCX01. The sequence goes on along the minus strand of JBOFUS010000011.1, from coordinate 3,666 downwards.
GCGGCGTCGTCCTTCGCGTCCATGCTCGAGATGGTGCGCGAGGGCGCGCTGGAGGTGCGGCAGGCAGCCGCCTATGACACGCTTTATGTGCGCCGGCCGGCAAACGACGTCACGCGGGACGTTGCACCGGAATGACGAAGCAAGGTGACATGGACGACGGGGACGTGGACAGCCGCTTCTCGACCGCGTTGCGGATCGTCGAAGCGCTGGTCTTTGCCTCGCGGGAGCCGGTTGATGAGAAGCTCCTGGCGGAAGCGATTCCGGCCGGCGTCGCGTTGGCCGACGTGCTGGCGGAGCTGGGTGCGAACTTTGCGGGACGCGGAGTGAACCTTGTTCAAACAGGCGGAAAGTGGCTGTTCCGCACAGCAGCCGACCTTTCCTGGCTGATGAGCGAAACGGTGGAGGAGCCGCGCAAGCTGTCGCGCGTCGCCATGGAGACATTGGCGATCATTGCCTACCACCAGCCCGTCACCCGCGCCGAGATCGAGGAGATCAGGGGTGTCGCCACGGCGCGGGGCACGCTGGACGTGCTGCTGGAGACCGGCTGGGTCAGGATGCGCGGCCGCCGCAAGACACCTGGCCGGCCGATCACGCTGGGCACCGGCGAAGGGTTTCTCCTGCATTTTGGCCTCAACACCGTCACGGATTTGCCGGGGCTGGAAGAGCTGCGCGCGGCCGGCATGTTCGATGGCCGGCTGATGCCGGGTCTCGCCATTCCCCTGCCTTCCGACGATCCGGTGCTGCGGGCGGATGAGGATCCGCTCGACGGTGATCCACTGACGCTCGCCATCGAGGAGCGCATCAACGAGGGTGACGAGCCCTTGCAGGACGAGTCCTCCGAAGAGGAAGCTGCGGAAGAGACCGAAACGGACGTCGAAGACGAAGAGCCGCTCGATCCCATCACCGAAGAACGGCAGCGCTGATGCCCGGCAGACAACTGCAGACCGCGCCGGCCGGCCGCGCCAGCGCCGTCATCCCCGCCGGGCTGAGCTTCCGCAACCTGAGCAAGAGCTTTGGCGCGCGCGAGGTGATCCGGGGCGTTGATCTGGAAGTGAAGCCCGCCGAGGTTGTCTGTCTGCTCGGCCCCTCGGGCTGCGGCAAGACGACGCTGCTGAGGATCGTGGCCGGCATCGAGGAGCCGACGTCCGGCGAACTTGCCATGGACGGGATCGTGATCTCGTCACCATCCGGTTCGCTGCCGCCCGAACGACGCGGCGTCGGTCTCGTCTTTCAGGATTACGCGCTGTTTCCGCAGATGACGGTGCTCGAAAACGTCGGCTTCGGGCTGCACGATGTGTCGAAAGCCGAGCGGCGCGCCACCGCCGTGGGCGCACTGGCCCGGGTCGGGCTGGAAAGTCATGCAATGAGCTATCCCTACATGCTGTCGGGCGGCGAACAGCAGCGCGTGGCGCTCGCCCGCGCCATCGTGCCGAGGCCGCGCGTGCTGCTGATGGACGAGCCCTTCTCCAATCTTGACCGGCGCATGCGCGATGCCGTGCGGGAAGACACCGTGTCGTTGCTGCGCGAGACGGGTGCCACCTGCATCATGGTCACCCATGATCCGGAGGAAGCCATGCGTGTGGCCGACCGCGTCGTGCTGATCCGCGAGGGGCGCATCGTGCAGGCGGCGACGCCGGAGGATATCTACCGGCGACCGGTCGATCTCGCGACAGCGCGCTTCTTCTGCGATCTGAACGAGATGTCCTGCCGCATCGGCAACCACGAGGCCTCGACGCCGCTGGGTCGGTTTGCAGCGGAAGGTCTGCCGGAAGGCGAGGGCGTTGTCTGCATCCGGCCGCAGGGCATCCGCATTCTGCCGGCTGGAGTGGGGGGCTGGCCGGCGCGTATCCGCTCCAGACGGTTTCTTGGCGAGACCTGGCTGGTGGAGATCGACGTGCCGGGGCTTGGCTCGCCGCTGCAGGCCCGCGTTCGCGAACGGCCGCCCGAATCACGCCGGCGGGACGCGGCAATTGAAATCGATCCGCAAGAGGTTCTTGTTTTCGGCGGCGCGCCCGCTTAGGTTCCGCCCGGAAACGGGCGAAGACTTCGCTCGCGCGTCAAGGGAGTGCAGCCATGGGCTCGATGAGCATCTGGCATTGGGTGGTGGTCGGAGCGGTCTTCCTCCTGTTCTTCGGGCGGGGCAAGATCAGCGAGCTGATGGGCGACGTCGCCGGCGGAATCAAGGCCTTCAAGAAGGGCATGGCCGAGGACGACGATGCAGCAAAGGCCGAAGAGGCCAAGAAAAAGCTCGAGGATGCCGCCGGCGCCGTGAAGGATGCGGCCGCTTCTGCCGCATCGACCACGAAAACCAACTGAACGATCGTTCCGGGCCGGGGCCTTCGCGGGCTCCCGCCTGAAACGCGGAACGGATCACCATGTTCGACATCGGAGGCGGCGAGCTTCTGGTCATCGGCGTTGTCGCGCTGCTGGTCGTCAAGCCAAAAGACCTTCCGGGCATGTTCCGGACGGTGGGCAACGCCATGGGCAAGGTGCGGCGCATGGCGGGGGAGTTCCGCTGGCAGTTCGACGAAGCCATGCGCGAGGCCGAGATCGATCAGGCCAAGAAGGCTTTCACTGACGTCAACGACCTGGCGCAATCGGCAAAACCGAGTTTCAATCCGCTGGACACTATCCGCAGCGAGATCCAGTCCGTGAAGGACGAGATCCGTGCGGGCAAGCCGACGGCTGCGCCGGACGTGCCCATCCCGGCCGACGTGCTGCCTGATCCGATGCCGCTGACGCCACCGGCACCTATCGCTTCAACCGTTGCTGAAATACCCGTTGCAGAATCCGCGCCGGAGCCGAAACCGAAGCGCGTACGGGCGAAGAAGACCACCGAAGCCGGCGGCGAAGCCTGATGACCACGACCGAAACCGACAAGCGGGCCGGACAGGACGATATCGACGCTTCGCGTGCGCCGCTGATGGATCACCTGGTTGAGCTGCGCTCCAGGCTGATCAAGGCGCTCATCGGCTTTTTCCTGATGTTTATCATCAGCTTTGCCTTCTCCAAGCAGATCTACCAGATCCTGCTCGGCCCCTACGCCTGGGCGGCCGGTGGTGCCGACAAGGTGATGGCCCAGTTCACGCACCCGCTGGAATCGCTGTTCACGCAGATCAAGATCGGTGTTTTCGGCGGCATGTTCATGTCGTTTCCGGTTATCGCCACACAGATCTACAAGTTCGTGGCACCTGGCCTCTACAAGAACGAGCGTGACGCGTTCATGCCCTACCTGATCGCGACGCCGTGCTTCTTCTTTCTCGGCAGTCTCGTTGTCTACTTCGTGGCGATGCCGTTGCTGATGCAGTTTGCGCTCGGCCAGCAGGTGCTGCCTGAAGCCGGCCAAGCGGCGATCCGCCTGGACGTGAAGATCAGCGAATATCTCGACCTTATCATGCAATTGATCTTTGCTTTCGGCATCACCTTCCAGCTGCCGGTGGTGCTGACGTTGCTCGCCCGCGCGGGCCTTGTCGACTCGACATTCCTGATCGAGAAGCGGCGCTATGCCGTCGTCATCGTCTTCGTCATCGCCGCCGTGCTGACCCCGCCGGACGTGATCTCCCAGTTCGCGCTGGCGATCCCGGCGCTGCTTCTCTACGAGCTTGGGATCTTTGCGGTGAAGGTGATCGAGCGGCGGAAGGCCCAGCCCAAGCCTGCGGAATAAGT
>JBOFUS010000010.1:0-9376 GCA_051652685.1 Beijerinckiaceae bacterium | reverse complement strand
TCGAACAATGGGCGTGGCGGTGGATGCGGCCATGCCAAGTGCCCATGCCGGTGACCGCATCGCGATCTGGCAAAGTTTCGAGGCGGCCGCGCAACAGCGTATCTGGTTTGGCAATGGCTTTGGTTCCAGCTTGAACCTCCAGAATGCGCCGGTGGCGTCCGAGGTGGCTCCCGAGCGGGTTGTGCTGCTCGGTGCCAGCCATCCGCACAATGCCTTCCTTCAGATATGGGTGGAACTTGGACTTGCCGGGGCACTGGTCCTTGCCGCGCTGGCAACGCTGCTATTCCGCCAGATTGGTCGTATGACGCCATGGGTTCAGCCCTATGTGCTGACGACGGTCGCGGTCGGCTGTGCCGTGGCGCTTGTCAGCCATGGCGCGTGGCAAGCCTGGTGGATGGCAGCGCTCTGGGCGGCTGCCGCCCATTTCGCGGCCTTGCCTCAACGGGCGGAGCGGCCTGTCACGTCGTCTTGATGGTGGTTGCACGGCCGGCCCGGCGCGCTTACTTCGGAAGCGGGAATGCAAGGCGACGGAGATGAAATGACCGATTTCGATATGGACCTTTTCGTCATCGGCGCAGGTTCCGGCGGCGTGCGCGCGGCGCGGATTGCTGCCGGTCATGGCGCGAAGGTGATGCTGGCGGAGGAGTTTCGCATGGGCGGAACCTGCGTCATTCGCGGCTGCGTGCCAAAGAAGTTGCTGGTCTACGCCTCCCGCTTTGCTGATTCCTTCGCGGACGCCGCAGGTTTTGGCTGGAACGTCCCCGAGGTCTCTTTCGACTGGCCGACACTGGTGCGCGCCAAGGAAAAGGAGATCACGCGGCTGGAGGGTCTATACGGCCAGACGCAGGCAAAGGCGGGAGTGAACGTTGTTCATGAACGCGCCGTGCTGGACGCCCCGCATACCGTGCGGCTGGCAAGCGGACGAACGGTGACGGCGCGCCACATCCTGATCGCGACGGGTGCTGCGCCTGTGATGCCGCAGATCCCGGGCATTGAACATGCCATCAGCTCGAACGAGGCGTTTGACCTGCCGGCGTTCCCGAAGAGGATCGTCATCGTCGGCGGCGGCTATATCGCCGTCGAGTTCGCGGGTCTCTTTTCGGGGCTGGGCGCAGATGTGACGCTTGTGCATCGCGGTGACAACCTGCTGCGCGGTTTCGATGAGGATCTGCGTGGCCGCCTCAAGGCAGCCTATGAGCGGCGCGGTGTGCGCCTGCTGCTGAACGGGCAGGTGACGGCGATCTCGCGGGAGGATACACTCCGGATCGCGACGACCGCCGGCGGCCAGCGCCTGGAGGCCGATCAGATCATGTTCGCGATCGGCCGCGCGCCAAACACGAACGGACTTGGACTTGAGAAGCTCGGCGTTGCCCTGAAGGCAGACGGCGCGATTGCCGTGGACGCCGCCTCGCGCACCAGCGTGGAGGGACTGCACGCCGTGGGTGACGTTACCGGCCGCATGGCACTGACGCCGGTTGCCATCCGCGAGGGCCATGCCTTTGCTGACAGTGTCTTTGGCGGAAATCCCTGGACAGTGGATCATGCCGACATTCCAACGGCGGTCTTCTCGACTCCCGAAATTGGCACCGTCGGCCTGACGGAAGCTCAGGCCAAGCATGGCCGCGCCGCCGTCGATATCTACAGGGCTGATTTCCGCCCCATGAAAGCAACGGTCTCCGGCCGCGAGGCGCGAACTTTCATGAAACTGCTTGCCGACGGCGAAACAGGCCGCGTGCTCGGCGTGCACATTCTGGGCGATGACGCAGCCGAGATGGCGCAGCTGGTTGGCGTTGCCATGAAGATGAAGGCCACCAAAGCCGACTTCGACGCGACGATGGCACTGCACCCTTCGGCAGCCGAAGAACTGGTCACAATGCGCACCCCCAGCGAACGCTGGCGAGCCTAAGGCCTTCCCCGCCGGAACAGGCGTCCATCGATGGCGGCCAAGCCGCAGCCGATGAACGCCAGGCCCAGAAGATGATGCGGATGCAGCGCTTCTCCAAGCACAATGGCGCCGAGGAAGATGGCACTTGCCGGAATGAGGAAAGTAACCAGCGTCAGGTTCGTTGCGCCGGCGCTGCTCAGGATCTGGAAGAAGAGAATGTAGGCGAGCGCTGTTGAAAAGATGGCCATCGCAAGCACTGCAAGGAGCGCGGCTGTGCCAGGCGGAGCCGCATTCCACGGTTGATCGAAGATCAGGACGACGGGTGCCATCATGAGCGAACTTGCCGTCAACTGTCCCAGCGCCGTCTGAAGTGGTGATATGGCCATCCGCTTGAACCTGCGACCGTAAATACTTGAAAAAGCGTAGGTCAGCGCGGCAAGCAGGCAGGCGATCTGCCCCGTCGCTCCCACGCCCAGACCGCCCACGGCGTCTGCTCCGACCATCATCGCCACGCCAGCCAGACCCGCCAGAACGCCGACGATCTTCAGCGGCGTTGCTCTCTCGTCTGACGTCAGGACATGGGCAACAAGCACGGTGAAAAGCGGTGTCGTCGCGTTCAGGATGGAGGCCAGTCCGGCCGCGACCGATGCTGGCATCTGGCTTTGGCCCCAGAAAATCAGGCTGAAGGGAATGACGTTGTTCAGCAGCCCCATGCCAAAGAATGCGCGCCATGCGACGATGCCGCGCGGAAGCCCTTCGCCAACAAAGCGACACACGGCCGCAAGCGCCAGCGCGGCCAGGGCCACCCTCAGAAAGACAAGTGTCAGAGGGGTTACGCCGCCGCCTGTCTCCGGCGGCCAGCCCTTGAGCGCGATTGAGGCCAGCATATAGGTGCCGCCCCAAAGAACAGAGAGCGCAAGGATGCGCAGCCAGTCAGCAGGTTTCATGCGGGATGATCTAGGCGCTCCATCTGGCCCGCGACACCCGAAAACCGGAATGCCGCGCAAGCTACCGCGCCAGCGCCAACTCCAGAACGCGTGCGACATGCAGTGCCTCGCGCCCTGCGCCGTCCTTGATCTGGTGGCGGCAGCTGGTGCCGTCGGCGACGATCCAGTCGTCTTTGGCCGCCTTGCGCACGGCGGGCAGCAGGCTCAACTCTGCCATCCTGAGGGATGTTTCGATGGTTTCGGCCTGATAGCCAAAGGCGCCGGCCATGCCGCAACAACTGCTTTCGATCAGGCTGACATCGAGGCCCGGCACCGCCTTCAGGCAAGCCTCGACGCTGCCCATCACGTCAGCCGCCTTCTGGTGGCAGTGGCCATGGAGATGGGCGACGCGACCCTGCTGGTCCACGAAGTCGAGGTGAGCGCGGCCCGACGCCAGGTCGCGGGCGAGGAGCTCCTCGAACATCAAGGCGGCACTCGACAGCAGCTTGGCCTCCGGAGCCGGCAGAAGCGTGTGGGCCTCGTCGCGCAGGGTCAGCAAACATGACGGCTCGAGACCGACGATCGCCGCGCCGCGTGCCACATAGGGACCCAGCGTCTCGACAATACGCCGGAGCTCATGGCGCGCCTCATCGACTTGCCCCGACGCGAGAAACGTGCGGCCGCAGCAGAGGGGGCGCGGATCTGCGGCGGCCGGCAACGGCCGGTGGATGCGATAACCGGCGCGGGTGAGCACGTGCATCGCAGCGGCGAGGTTCGCCGGCTCGAAATAGCGGTTGAAGGTGTCTGCGAAGAAAACGATATCTGCGCCATCGCCGACCACTTCGGATGGCGAGGCCATGCCGTCCTCGACATCCCGCCAGGGCTTGCGCCAACGCGGCAGCGTGCGCTTGCCGGAAAAGCCCAGCATCCACTCGCTGGCGCGTGCGAGGCCGGGGACCGTATCCCGGAGGTTCAGAAGCGGCCCGATCCGGCTGGCGAGCCGGGCGTAGCGCGGGAGAAATGCGACCAGCTTCTCGCGCAAACCCAGGCCGTGGCGCGCATGGTAGTGGTGCTGGAACTCGATCTTCATCTTCGCCATGTCGACGCCTGTCGGGCATTCGCGCTTGCAGGCCTTGCAACCGACGCAAAGCGACATCGCTTCCTTCATCTCGGGCGATGTCAGGGCGTCGTCACCCAGCTGGCCCGACAGCGCGAGCCTCAGCGCGTTGGCCCGGCCGCGCGTCGTGTGTGTCTCGTCCAGTGTCGCGCGATAGGACGGACACATGCCGCCACCAGTTGTCTTGCGGCAGGTTCCGTTGTTGTTGCACATCTCGACTGCGCTGCCGAAGCCACCCCAGACCGACCAGTCGAGCGCGGCGGGAACCGGCAGGCCAATGGCGTAGTCCGGCGCGTAACGCATCAGGTTGCGGTCGTCGAAGGGGAGGGGCGCGACGATCTTGCCGGGGTTGAGCCGGTTTTCCGGATCGTAGGTCGCCTTCACTTCTCCAAAAGCAGCAGCCAGACGCGGGCCGAAAAGCGGTGCGATAAATTCCGACCGTGATATGCCGTCCCCGTGTTCGCCAGAGTATGAGCCCTTGAACTGCCGGACGAGATCCACTGTCTCCTCGGCGATTGCGCGCATCTGGCGTGCGCCTTCAGCGGTCTTCATGTTGAGGATAGGCCGGACATGCAGGCAGCCGACGGAAGCATGCGCGTACCATGTGCCGCGTGTGCCGTGCTTCTCGAACACGGCCGTGACAGCGTCAGTATAGTCCGCGAGATGCTCGAGTGGCACGGCGCAATCCTCGATGAAGGAAACCGGTTTCCCGTCGCCCTTCATCGACATCATGATGTTGAGGCAGGCCTCGCGCATCTCCCAGACATTCTTTTGCCATGCCGGATTGACGACACCAACAACCGCATCAGGAAAGCCGTGATCGGCCATGCAATGGTCGAGCTGCTGAAGATCAAGCGCCAGATCCGACGCGCGTTCTCCGGCAAACTCAACAAGCAGCAGACAGTCCGGCTCTCCATGGGTGATTTCGGCAAGCGTGCGGCGAAACAGGGGGATATCAGCTCCCAGCGAAAGCACGTTGTTGTCAACCAGCTCCACTGCGGTCGGTCGAAGTGCCACGAGATGCCGCGTGGTTTGCATTGCCGCGCGAAAGCTGGGGAAGTGGCACACACCCATGACGCGGTGCTTAGGAAGCCGTGAAAGCTTCAGCGTCACCGATGTGAAGGCGGCAAGGGTCCCTTCCGAGCCGACCAGCAAATGCGCCAGATTCGGACGTGGCTCGATCAGGCTGTCGAGATTGTAGCCACCGACGCGGCGCTGAACCTTCGGGTAGCGCGCGATGATCTCGGCGCGTTCGCGTTCGGCGATATCGTACAGTCGTTCAGCAAACGCCGGTTCGCCGGCATTTCCAGGCCGCCCGTGGCGTGCCCGTTCACCAGACGCAAGCAGTGCATCGATGCCAAGGACATTGTCGACCATCTTGCCGTATTGCAGGGACCGCGCACCACAGGAATTGTTGCCGGCCATGCCTCCAATCGTGCAGCGGCTGGCCGTTGAAGGCTCCACAGGAAAGAAGAGTCCGTCCGTTTTCAGACGGGCGTTGAGATGTTCCAGCACGATTCCAGGCTGAACTTTTACGCTCATCTCGGCCGGATCGTAGGAAATCACATCCTTGAAGGCGCGGCTGCAATCAAGCACCAGCCCGGCGCCGATGGGTTGACCGTTCTGCGAAGTGCCGGCACCGCGCATGATCACCGGCACGCCCCGCTCTTTTGCCGTCGCCAGTGCGGCCGCGATGTCCTCATCCGATTGCGGAAAGGCCACGGCCATCGGCATAATCTGATAGATCGACGCATCGGTGGCATACCGCCCGCGCGTGAAAGCGTCGAAGCGCACCTCCCCCTTCATGCGCGCCTTCAGGCGGCGCTCCAGATCGATCTCACGGGTGCCAAGGGCTTTGGCCGCGCGCATCGATGGGTGGGGGGTATGGATCGTCATGCCTCTCCTTGTGCAGACATTATTTATAATACAAAATGCAAGGCTGAAGGGAAGGCCTCGTTCTCGTGGGCCATTCGCAGCGGAGATACGCCAAATGCACTATGCCGGTCGTCACTTTCTCCAGATCCCTGGACCCTCCAACACGCCTCTGCCTGTTCTCGCCGCAATCGCGAAGCCGACGATCGATCACCGGGGGCCGGAGTTTCAGAAGTTGGCGAAACGTATCTTTGCCAAGCTGCCGGCAATCTTCAAGACCCGGGAACCGATTGTCATCTTTCCATCCAGCGGGACGGGGGCCTGGGAAGCAGCGCTCGTCAACACGCTCAAACCCGGCGACAGTATCCTGATGTACCGCACGGGCTGGTTCGCGACGCTGTGGCATAAGATGGCGGATCGGCTGGGCCTTGACGCAGAGATCATCGACAGCGACTGGCGGCGAGGGGTAGACGTTGCCGCGATCGAAGCAAGGTTGCACGACGACCGTGCGGGCACGATCAAGGCCGTGTGTGTCGTTCACAACGAAACATCCTCGGGCTGCGTGACCGATATTGCGGCGGTGCGTCGCGCCATCGATGCGGCCGGGCATTCCGCTTTGCTGATGGTGGACACAATTTCGTCCGTTGCCTCCATCGACTTCCGCCACGACGAATGGGGCGTCGACGTCACGGTTGCCGGCTCACAGAAGGGCATGATGCTGCCGCCTGGCCTGTCTTTCAACGCAATGTCGCAGAAGGCTTTGAAGGTGGCGAAATCCGGTGGCTATCCGCGCTCTTTCTGGGACTGGGAGGAGATGATTGCCGCAAACGCCAATGGCTGGTTTCCCTCCACGCCGGCAACCAACATGCTTCAGGGGCTGGACGTCGCGCTCGACATGCTGCTCGACGAAGGAATGGACAACGTCTTCGCGCGCCATGACCGCGCGGCGGAAGCAACGCGCCGCGCCGTGCGGCATTGGGGCCTCGAGACGGTCTGCGCCGATGCGTCTGCCTACTCCAGCTCGCTGACGGCGGTCATGCTGCCCTCGGGTCATTCGGCTGATGCGCTTCGTCGGATCATCCTTGAGCGCTCGAACATGTCGCTGGGCAATGGTCTTGGAATCCTGGCGGACAAAGTGTTCCGTATTGGCCATTTGGGGGACTTCAATGACCCTTCCGTGACGGGAACCATTGCCGGTGTCGAAATGGGATTGGCGCTTGCCGGCATTCCGCACAAGCCTGGCGGCGTGCTGGCCGCCATGGGCTACCTTCAAGGCAACGCCTGAGGGGCGCTTCAGAGCCCGCCGAGGCTGATCTTGCCGCGCCGATCGAGATCGCGCATGCGCGTGTCGTAGGAAGCCCAGGCGGCGCGGCTTCTCAGCTTGCGGCCGGTGGCGAGGCGCTTGGCTGCCTGCTGTGTGCCGATGGCAACGCCCATGCGCGTGGTGTCGCGCGCGAAGCCGAAGGTGGCGGGCGGTACCTCGCCCGTGACGGGATAGCCGATGGACGCCAGATGCTGGCGCACGCGGACACAGTATTGAACGGAAAGGGCCGAGAAGCGGCTCTCGCCATGGCCGGCGCGGTATTTCATCGCGGCGGTGCAGATGTCACCCTTGCCGCGCCGCCAGGCTTCCGCGAGATAGCGCACGCCCAGGCGAATGTTGGTTTCGGGCTCGGCAAGCTGTTCGACAGGGCCGGAAAAGCCCAGCATTCGCGCGGTCGGCGGCATGACCTGCATGATGCCGTATTCGCCATCGCGGCCGCGTGCGCCAGGATTGTAGTTGCTTTCGACGCGCATGACGGCGTCAGCAATGGCGGGCGGCAGGCCCTGCCTCTCCGCTTCGGCCTTCGCAATCTCCCGGTAGCGGGCAATCGCCGCCACGCGTTCCTCGTTCGCCGAAGCAACCGTCGGTGGAGAACCGAGCAAGGCGGCCAGAAACGCGGCCGCCAGCAGCCTCATGGGGCCTTCACAAAGCCGGACGACAGCGTCGAAGGAGCCAATCGCTCGGCCGGGCCGACCACGGCGGGAAACGCTGTCGTTGCATCGACCTGCTTGCCCGGCGTCGCTGGCGCTGTCGCCTGACGGCGGGGTGGAAGCGGGATGTTCACCGGCTGCCGGATTTCCTCGACGGAGGTTGCGACCGGAGCCGACGCTTCGGTGCTGCTCAGGCCGACTGCCCCCATCATGCGGGAGAACATCGAAGGAGTTGTGGGCTGCGCGGGCTCAGGTGCGAGTGCTGTAGTGGATACAGTGGCGGCCGTCGCCGGCTGCTGCGCGGCCGACGCAGGACGCGCCGAAGTTTCGACCTTTGCAACTTCGACCTTGGCAACCTCAACCTTGGCGGGTTCAACCTTCGCCGGCTGGCTGGGTAACGCTGCCGGCGACGATGCCGTGGCAGTTTGCTCGTTCAACCGCTCCTGTGTGGCAAGTTCGGCGATCTGCATCGCACTCTTGCCCTTGGCCTTGTGGGCCTTGTAGGTCTCGACCGGCAGATCGATCGGCGTGAAAGCCACGACGGCTTCCGTCCTGCTCACGCCGTTGCGCGTCGCGCCAATGCTGGCACCGCCGGCGAAGAGCTGGTCCTTGAAGATGCTATGCATGTCGCCGTCACGGTAGACGCGCTTCACCGGGCGCACGCCGCTGGCAATGACCTCGGCCACCTTCACGTCATCTGTCCGCTGCTTGGCGGCGATAGCGTCGCGCACGGCGCTATCGAAATTGCCGCCACAGGTTCCGTCGCCGAAGACATACTTGCCGTTGCACGCCGCGACCTTGACCGGCTCGCGCGTCACCTGGAATTTGTCGTCACCAAGCTTCAGGTTCTTCCAGAAGCCGATGTTCGGATCGTTGCGGTATTTCGCCAAGTTTTCCGCCGTCATGCGGAAAGGAAAGGACTGGATCTGGATGTCCTTCTGGCCGCCGGCAAAAGCCTCGCGCGTGATGGCGTAGATGTCGGCCACCTGGCCGTCCGTCATCGCGAAACATCCCATCGAGGAACAATCGCCATGTACCATGATATGCGCGCCGGTGCGGCCGAGCTGCCGGTCAACGGCATTCGGGTAGCCGATGTTGAAGGAGAGATAATAGCTCGAATTCGGATTCATGGAGCCTGGCGAGAAGGAATAGATCCCCTCAGGCACCTGCCGGTCACCTTCGCGCACCTTGGGGCCGAGCTGGCCGGACCACCGGCACATCGGGTAGGTCTTGAGGAGCGCCAGCTTGCCCGAGGCATCCTGCTTCCAAACCTCAAGCTCGCTCTCCTGCTTGAAGGCGCGCACAAGAATCGGAGCGTGGGTGCGCATGTTCTTCTCGCGCATCAGCGACTGCGTCTCGATGGAGATCGGGACATAATGTCGGCTGTTGCGGGGCAGCGAACCACCCTCGTTGCAGGCGGCAAGCGCGAGAACGGCGCAAGCTGCGCCTGCGAGCAGGGACGTGCGGATCAACTTCATCGTTGTTGCGACTCTGTGAAATGCGACATGGACGGCCCCCACCGGATAGCCGTTGATTATCCTTACACGTTTCTTATCGCAAGCGCAGGATGTGAGGTGGGCAGAGTCAACAGTTTGCTAACGC
>JBOFUS010000009.1:0-3046 GCA_051652685.1 Beijerinckiaceae bacterium | reverse complement strand
TCATGACCGCATGAGTGACAGGCATGCTACTCGCGGGCGCGATCCAGAGACCGGCGGCCCCTCAAGGCCACTGTTCCGGATCGCCCAACGTGTCTTCCTCGCGTCCGCCTGGCTGACGCGCGGCATGACGCTGGGTGTGCGCGGTATTGCCCGCGATGCCGGAGGGCGTGTCTTTCTGGTGCGGCATTCCTATGTGCCAGGCTGGCACCTGCCGGGTGGCGGTGTCGATGCGGGAGAAACTCTGGAGCAGGCCCTCGTGCGGGAACTGCGCGAAGAGGGACATCTGGAACTTCCCGGCAGGCCCATATTGCGCGGCGTCTTCCTCAACCGCCAGGCTTCGCGGTGCGATCATGTCGCGGTGTTCGTTGCGGAAGGTGCGTTCCAGACTTCGCCGCGTCCTCCTGACCGGGAAATCGTCGAAAGCGGTTTTTTCGAGACCGAACGTTTGCCGGACGCAACGACAGCCGCCACACTTCGCCGACTTGCGGAACTTGCCAACGATATCCCGGCAGGAAGCGAGTGGTAAGACCACACACCGGGCCGCAACCCCGGCCGTATTTCCGCCCCCTTAACCATGTTCAGCGCATGTTCAATTGTCCGGGCCCTGATGCTGGACCGGTAGCGACTGGAGCATGTGCCATGAACCCTCTGATCCCGTTCCGGTACCTTGCGAGCGCAGGCTTGGCCTGCGGCATTCTTGCGAATGCCACGCCTGCAGCCGCCCAGTACTACTACCAAAGCTACTCGGGCAATTTCCGTGGCTACGGGTTTCACTCTGCACCGACGGTGGTTTATGAACTAAGTCCTCATCAGATAGAAAGGCTGGTGACACGGCAGGGTTACAGACCAGAGGCTGCGCCGGTGTACGACGATGAGGTTGCGGTTCTCGTGGCGACGGATGCGGCCGGCCGGCGGACGCGCCTGACCGTAGACAGCTACTCGGGGCGGATTGTTGCCCGTCGGCTCCTCGATGCCGGAAAACCGCGCCAGCAAGTTGCCGCTCGCCCGGCAGATGCCAAGGCCGCGTTGCCCAAGCCGCCGCTCGTTCCACGCGGGAATGCAGCGCCGCTTGCCTCCCCTGCTCCGGCCAAACCTGCCACAAGGCCGGCGCAACCCAAACCACCGGCCCAGGCACTCGGAACACCCGCGGCTCCCAGGCGTGTTGATATTCCACCTCCGGCCCCGCTCGACGGTCCCGCGCCGGTCCGCGCACCAGCCGAGGCCCCGATCAACAGCGTACCACCAGCCGCGCTCGAATAGGCAGTCAGCTCAGGCTGCTGGCGGTTGTCCGATGACGGACATGGCAGTGTTTTGAGGCTCAAGTTCCCGACGGCGGCGGCCAAGCGACTCGCGCACGTCGGCAAAGGCCATGGAGAAAGCCGTGGTCGACGCCGAATCGATCTCATTGGCCATGGCGCGCTGCATCGTGAGTTGGAAGATGCGGCGCGCCTCGGTTTCCAGTTCTGACACTGAGGCGATGTCTTCTGCGCGATGCGCCCGCAGGCTCACGGCGTGGATTTCGCCAAGCAGGCTCATGACATCACGGCGCGTGCTGGCCGCTGCCATGCTGAAGTAAGCTGCAATGGCCGAGCCCCCCAGTCCGACACCCATGATGACGATGTAGAACCAGTCGCCATATCGTTCGAGGAACGTTGTCGTCTGACCGTCGATATAGGTGTTGGTGCCTGGATGGATCGGGATCGGGCTTTCCTTTTCCTGATCAGGTGCCTCGATGCGTGCCGCCAGAGGCGCTTCCGCCGCCATCTGCGATTTGGCGTTGATGAAGACGCGGGTGAAATCGGACACAAGCGTATCAGACAGTGTTTTGGCGGCCAGCAGATGATGGCTGACGACCACTGTCGGTGTGTCCTTTTCAGGCCTTGGCGTCGGACCACCAAACAGTCCCCGCACCAGATTCTCGGCCTCGATCAGGGGGTTCCGCTGCTCGATGGCGCTAGGCTCCGGGACTGGGAGAAAATTGATATCGCCCTTGCCAACATCGGCAACGATGCTGATGACCTCGTAAAGCAGCCGGCCAGAAATAGGGCCGACCGTCAACACCGCGTGAACCTTCTCCTGCTCCAGTGCCACTCTCAATTCGGGAAGCCGGATGCGCTCCAGCTTGACAACATCGGGCGCAAGGCCGGACTGCGAGATGATGAGACGGGCCAGCGCGAGGTTTCCCGGACCATCACGGATGACAGCAATGGACTTGCCGGCGAGATCGGAGACCGCGCGCGGACCGTCACTGCCGGGCGCGACAAACACCACGTGATCAACATGCATCACGGCGACGCTCGCGCCTGACCGGGGATAGGCGACATCGGTCCGGACCACGGCCAGATCGGCGCGGCCCTCGTCAACAGCAGCGGCGCTCTGCTGGTTGCCTTCCGTGAGCACCAGCTTCAGGCGAAAAGGTTCGCGTTCACGCTGCAGTGTCTGGATTGCAGCCGCTACGACACGGACATTTTCACTGGAGACCGGGCCTACGGCAATGCGGAGCACTGTCGGCAACGTGACGACATAGTAGGCAAGTGCGCCCAGACCAATCAGCGCGAGAAGGCCCGCCAGAAAAACCAGCGTTGATTGCCGCATATCACCTCACCATGAAAACCAGCGACGCCCCAAGGCGGCAAGTATGGCGCAATTTTGCACTGACTGACAATCGCGATGCGAGAGTGTCAGATCTGCGCCAGCGCTTCCGGGGAAGCTTTTGCCGCCAATGCTTTAATCAGACGCAACTGTCGGGGCAGGCAGACGCTGTGGAGATCATACGTCTTCAGGATATCAGCCCGCGCCGTCAGGCTCAGTGGCCTGTACGCGTCCGGATCGCCAAGAACAGAGGTCAATGTTGAAACCCATCCGTCGATATCAAAGAAATCCACGAGGAGGCCGTTCTCGCCGTGGCGGAGCACTTCCTGCACCGGCGGCGTTGCCGAGCCGACAACGAGACATTCCGCCGCGAGTGACTCCAGCATCGACCAGGAAAGCACGAACGGATAGGTGAGATAGGCGTGTGCGCGACTGACCTGAATCAGGCTGCGAT
>JBOFUS010000008.1:0-6348 GCA_051652685.1 Beijerinckiaceae bacterium | reverse complement strand
TTGCCGCCACGTGCTTTCTCAAGCACGGCGATGAAAGCGTCTTCCAGCGTCGCGGCCCCCGTTTGCGCTATCAGTTCGGCGGGCGGCGCAACGGCAAGGATGCGTCCCTGATCCATGAACGCCACCCGGTCGCAGCGCTCGGCTTCCGAAAGGTAGTGTGTCGAGACGAAAATGGTGGCCCCATCCTCGTCGGCAAGACGATGAAGCTCCCGCCAGAACATGTCCCGCGCCGAAGGATCAACCCCGGACGTCGGCTCGTCGAGGATGAGCAGCGGCGGCTTGTGTGCCACCGCGCATGCCAGCGCCAGGCGCTGGCGCTGACCCAGCGGAAGGTCGCCGGCCGCCCTGTCCGCCACATCGTCCAGATCGAAGCGCTCCAGAACCTCTGCGATCAGGCCGGGCATGTCGCCTCGCGCCACATGTTGCAGCGTCAGGTTGAGGTGGGTGTTTCGCCGCACGGAAAGCTCGCCATAGAGCGAGAAGGACTGGCTCATGTAGCCGATGCCGGCGCGAAGCCTGAAAGAGCCGGAGCGCGGTGTCTCGCCGAAAACCGTGATTTCTCCTTCGCTTGGCGCGGTCAGTCCGGTGAGCATGCGCATGGTCGTGGACTTGCCGCAGCCGTTGGGTCCGAGAAAGGCGAAGATTTCGCCCCGGCGTATTGCAACATCGATGTGGTCAACCGCCGTGAAGCCGCCGAAACGCTTCGTCAGTCCGCGCGCTTCGATGATGATGTCGTGGTCCACCCGCACAGCCGGCCCACGGCCGGCAGTTTCGGTCATGGGAAGCTCGGCTCCCTGCGCAAGAATGGCCCCGTAGGCGGCGCTGAGGTTGGGTGCCTGCGTTGTCTGGAGGAGTTCCGGCACGGTGCCTTGCCAGACGACATGTCCTCCGTTGAGGAACACGATGTCGTCGAATTGTGCGGCCTCCTCCACATAGCCCGTGGCGCAGATCACCGTCAGTTCCGGCCTGTCCCGGTGGGCGATCCTGAGCAGTTCCCAGAATTCGCGCCGGGACAAGGGATCAACTCCCGTGGTGGGCTCATCCAGCACCAGCAGTTCCGGCTCGTGGATGAGGGCGCAGCAAAGCGCGAGCTTCTGCTTCATGCCGCCCGAGAGTTCGCGCGCACGCCGGCTCTCGAACCCGGCAAGTCCGGTCCGCGCCAGAAGCATCGCCCCGCGTCTTCCGCGCATCGACTCCGAGACGCCGAACAGGTCAGCGAAATAGTCGAGGTGCTCGGCGATCGTCAGGTCAGGATAGAGGTTCCGGCCAAGGCCTTGCGGCATGTAGGCGAGGCGATGGCACAGGCGCCTGCGACCGCGCGCCTCGCCGACGTGCTCTCCCAGAACGATCAGATCGCCTGCCTGCAGGCGCCGCGCCGTGGCGATCAGTGACAACAGCGTGGACTTGCCGACGCCGTCAGGCCCCACAATGGCGTGAAAACGCCCCCGCGCGAAGGAGAGGCTGATCCCATCGAGACCGCGCTGGCGTCGATAGCTGTGGGTCAGCCCGCGCGCCCGAACCGCAAGGGATGTCTCCATCGCCGGCGTCATGAGACCGGCCCCGGTGGTCCGGCGTTCAGCCGGATGGCTGCCGTGGCGGGCTGACCAGGATTGAGCGGCAGGCCCAGACTGTCAGTGATCCTGAGCTTCACCCGGAAAACGAACTTCGCCCGCTCCTCGCGCGTCTCGACGGTTTTCGGCGTGAATTGCGCCCTTGGCGACACGAACTCGACGCGCGCCGGAAAGCGCCGGTCAGGCATGGCGTCCAGCACGATCTCTGCCGCATGCCCGATAGACAGCTTCCCGGCGTCTGCCATCGGCAGGAAGACCGTCAGCGAGATGTCCGTCAGGTCGACGATCGTGAGGATGCGTTGCCCGGCGGCGACAACCTCGCCGGGTTCCGCGAGCCGGTAAAGCACCTGCCCCGAACGCGGGGCGACGATGGCGTGCTCGTCGAACTGGCGCTTGAGGCGCTCCACCTCCGCTTCGGCCATGCTGATACCGGCCGCCGTCGCGCGCAAGCTGGCATGCGCCGCGCGCAACGCCGCCTCGGCGCTGTCATGGGCAGCGCGCTTCAGATCGAAGGCGGCACCCGACACGTATTCGCGGTCCCTCAAGGTCGCCGCGCGCTTGTACTCCGCGTCGGCGAGCGCCACGTCGCTGCGCCGCTGCGCCACGACGGCTTCGGCCTGCGCCAGCGACTCCGCCGCGCGCACCTGCTCGGCCTCGGCCCGGCGCAGGCTGGCGCTGATCTCGGACCGGTCGAGTTCAGCTATGACGGCACCCTTGCTGACCCGATCGCCTTCGCGGGGCCCGACAGAGATCAGGCGACCGCCATACTTCGCGGCAAGATCGATCTCCAGCGCTTCAATGCGGCCGCTTGCTTCAAGAATGCTCGCATCCGGCTTCGCTGGTCTGAGCGCATCGATCCAGGGCTGCGCCCGCGCGCGCGCCGCCTGTCTGATCTCCCTCGCCTGCTCCGGCCAGATCGCGCCAGCGGTGCCGACCGCCATGGCCAGAACGCCTGCCGCCAAAGCGAATGTCTTTGATCGGGTCATCAGCGATCCTCGATATCGGCCCTAACCGGTTCGCATGGATCGCCGTGGAGCCATTGATCTCGCGCAACCGTCTTCGTGGTTGGGCGGGCGATGTCCTGCATGGAGTTCCAACGGGTAGGGCTTTGTTGATCATTACGAGGCGGTCCGCCCTGAACATAGCCGGATTGGCGACGGTCGCCGAAGCTGGCAGCTCCTTCTTGAGCTGGCACTCGATGGGCAGCATGGCGGAATACGAAGCAACAGCGCTTGACATCCGCCGCCCGCTCCCGGCTTCGCCCGAGATGAGCGGGCTGGTGCGCTACGCGACCAACGGACATAACACCCAACCATGGCGTTCCGGATCAATGGAGATGCCCTCTCCGTTCTTCCAGACACCCAGCGCAGCGCGCCGGTGGTCGATCCGGACGATCACCATCTTTTCGCGAGCCTTGGTTGCGCAGTCGAGGACCTCGTCATCGCGGCGCGGGCCGCGGGCAAGGTCAACGAAGGCAGCTACGGCGGCAGCGATGGAGCAATCGATATTCGCCTTTATCCTGGCGCAATCGAGAAAAGCGAGCTCTTCCAGGCGATTCCGAAACGGCAATCCACGCGCTCGCCTTACAGAGGCGGCGGCGTCCCGTTGGACGTCCTGCAGCAATCGAGGTCCGCGGCGTCGGATCGTGATGTGGCCGTCGTGTTCATCACGGATCGCGCAATGATCGAGCAGGTGCTTGAGCTGATCGTCGCAGCGAACAGAAAGCAGATGGCGGATGCCGCCTTGGTTCAGGAATTGATGGCCTGGATCAGGTTCAATCCCGCGGCGGCGCTTGCGACCGGCGACGGTCTCTTCAGCGCCAGCTCGGCGAACCCAAGTCTGCCCTCATGGCTGGGCCAGATCGTCTTTTCGCAAATCTTCAATGACACGACGGAGACGCCGAAACTGATCGCTCAGGTCAGGTCGTCCGCGGGACTTGCCGTCTTCCTGGCCAATGAAGACAGCCGGGTGGGCTGGATCAAGACGGGGCGTGTTTACGAGCGCTTCGCCTTGCAGGCGACAGCACTCGGCATCCGGAACGCCATGCTCAACCAGCCCGTCGAGGTGCCAGAGTTCCGTCAACAATTGGCGCAGCTCGCGGGGATGCCCGGCAAAAGGCCCGATCTGCTTATGCGTTTCGGATATGCTGATCTCTTGCCGATGTCGCCGAGGCGGCGTTTGACGGAGGTGATTGCCTAGTGGTTGGAACTAAACGGATGAGTCCTTGATACATTGAGCGATTTCAATGGCTTGGATCATACGTGGCCGGTACCAAGCGTCTGATTCATACCACTAGCGGATAAAGCGTAACAGATTCCCCGCGTTACCGCGCAGAGAAGCTTGTCAGGCACCTCCCGCTCAATTGGACCGCAACAGCCACGATAGCGCCGGCGGAAGAAACGATGGGGCCGTCGGGGCGACCGCAAGACGCTTCTCGAGGATAATCTTGCGTTCGAGAAAGGCGCCGAGGCCACTCGAATGCCCGACGCTGATGACGGTGCCCCCCTTCAGCTCATGTTGGAACATTGAAAGCAGTGAGGACTGGCTCTCGCGATCCAGCGCCGACGTGGCGTCGTCCATCACGATGATTTCGGGCTTGTGTATCAGCAGCCGGCAGAAAGCGACGCGCTGGCGTTCACTGAGTGACATGATCCGGTCCCACCTCTCACTAGCCTCATCGAGTCTGCCGGAAAGGTGGGCAAGCCCGCATCGCGCCATAGCCTTCAGGACGATCGCATCAGCTATATCGCCGCCATTGGTGGGGTAAAGCAGCAGATCCCTGAGGTTTCCCAGCGGAAGATAGGGTGATTGAGGAACGAAGGCGACGGTAGCGTCAGGAGGCAATCGGATAACTCCGGAGCCCCAGGGCCATAGCCCCGCGAGCGCCCTGACCAGCATGCTTTCCGCAGCGTCGTTCTCGCCCGTGACCAGAACTTTCTCGCCTACCTCGATCCGGACGGAGGCGTCCTTGATTGCAATCCGGCCGCTGCGTTCAGCAATCGAGAGATCGTCGAGATGGACGGCCCCGTCGTCGCTCTCGCCCATGCTGATGCGGGTCTCCTTCTCCATCAGCGTGCCGAGGTCGAGTTCCACAAGCGATGACGTCAATTCGAGGACACGCTCCGCGGATGCGTACCACTCGGCTAACCGCACAAAATTATCGACGAACCACATGAGCGCGCCCTGGACCGCCAGAAACGCGGCGAGCGCTTGCATCACAGCTCCAAGTGAGAGTTCGCCCGAGAGGTATTTCGGCGTTACCAGAAGCAGGGGTAGGACCGGAAGAAATGCGCTATTCGAGTTGAGGACCAGCGCGATGACGCCCTGCTGGCGAACAACGCTGAGCCAGGATTGAACCACGCGCGCGAACGACATCCGCGCCGCCGCCAGTTCATCGGCATCGCCGCGCTCCAGCGCAATGCTCTCGGCGTTCTCGCGCAACCGGCTCAACTCAGCGCGGAAGCGCGCCTCGGCTTCGTTCTTCGCCGAAATCCGGGCGACAAGAGGCCTTCCGGCGACATAGATCACCGTCGACGTCAGGGCCGCATAGAGAAGCGCGGCGACGGCGAGATAGGCCGGAATGACGATGGTGTTTTCCCCGAACCTCAGCTCCAGCGATCCGGCGACCTGCCAGAGGATCCCTGCGAAGGCGAGTGCGGTAATCACCGCGCCGACAAAGCCGGCGGCGAAATCGACGAGAGGCTCCACGGCGAGCCGCACGTCTTCTGCGATTCGGAACTCCGGAGCCGACTGATCGGGAGCGACAAATGCGAGACGGTAGTAGCGCTGATCGGCGATCCACCAGCCGGCGATCTTGTCCGTGAGCCACTCGCGCCACCGAACCTGAAGCCACATGCGCGATACCACAAGCACCGACACGGCCAGCGCCGCTGCAATCACAAGCAGCGGGAGCCAGCCGATCGCAGTGATAAGCCCCGGGACGTCCTTTCTCTCGAGCGCGTCAAAGAAAAGCCGATTCCAGGCGTTCACCCCGATCTGGGTTGCGATCTGGGCGCTCATGCAGCCGAGCACAAGCAAGGTGAGCCACCAGGCCCGGGCCGCGCTCGCCCCGCTCCAGAACCCAACCGACAGCCGAAGGAATCTGGCGATTGTCTCGCGGCTTTCCGGCGAACTGGATTGTGGCGTGGAGGTCACTGGCGACCTGCTGACGAGAAAAGCATCGAACTCGATACAGCCTGAGCGCTTCGAACGCCGGCATTGGAAATTGGTTTGCCGCGTCGCTGCGGTGCAACCTGTCCTGCAGGCTTACACGATATCATCCGCAACGGTCGCTGAGTTGACAAGCCGCAAGCCGTTAAGTGCACCATCCCGGTCATGGTCTGCCGAAGACGGCTGGCAACAGCGTTTCCAGGACGCTTGCTTGTTCGCCTCGCGCGTCGATCTTTTCCCAGCGGATCGCACCAGTGTCGTGTTTCAGCTGTCCGGCAATCACTTCGGCGGTTGCATCCGAGGGGTCGCCAACCCGACCGGCGATGCGGGAGATCAACGTCTCTGTCGGCGCTTCGAGCCAGAAGCCGTGAAACGGAACACCGGCTTTGGCGGCGACGGCCTCGATTGCGGCGCGATCATCCAGCCGGTCGAAAACGGCGTCGGCGATGACGCTTGCGCCCGCCGAAAGCGTTCGCGTCGCCTCGGCGAACAACCGGTCGTAGACCTGTCGCGACACTTCTGCGCAATAAGCGGAGTCCGGCAACCGTTCCTCAGCCGGCACGCCGTATAGACTTTTTCTGATCCGATCGCTGTTAAGGACTCTTGC
>JBOFUS010000007.1:0-1058 GCA_051652685.1 Beijerinckiaceae bacterium | reverse complement strand
GAAGACCGGCATGTATCGCGGTCGCCAGGTGTTGACGGTGAAGACCGAAGCCTGATTGCAGGTTTACGGCGCGTTCATGCAAAGCCGCCTTCCGGGCGGCTTTTTTGCATTTTGTTAACGTCTTTCATCGTTTCTGTTAAAGAACGGCCACGACGCGGATCGTGTGCTGATTCCGCCTCGGGGGCGATTATGTTGGGAAACACACCTCATCCGCTGCCCGGCAGTGATCCGGCGCAGGTGGTGGCCGCCGTCGCAACGGCGGCCCGTGAGATCGATCCCCGCGCTATTCTGTCCTCCATCGGTGAGGTCGTCTACAACTGGGATGTCGAGACTGACCGGCTGTCATGGAGCGGTGACGTCGCTTTGCTGTTTGGCGGGCATGTCGGCGAAAAACTCTCTATCGGCAAAAGCTTCGAGAGCCTGCTGGACCCGATGAGCCCGACCACCCGCGGCGAAACGGTTCTGCTGTCGGACGTCCGCGACGAGGGTGCCGGCGTGGCTTATCGCTTCGCCTTTGCCATGCAGCATCCGGACAAGGGGCTTGTCTTCTTCGAGGATACAGGTCGCTGGTTTGCCAATGGGTCGGGCCGGCCCGCGCGGGCCCATGGTGCTATCCGCCGCGTCGAGCGCCTGTCGAACCAGACGCGCAGCGATATGGCGGCCGGAAAGTTCGATGAACTCACCGGAGCCTACCTGCGCACGCCGTTCCTGCGGCTGATGGGAAACGACCTTGAAGCCGCAAAAGCCAAGAATGGATCGGCGGCTTTTCTCCTGGTTTCGCTCCAGGACCTCCATTCACATAACCAGCATTACGGGTTTGGTGCGGCAGACGAGGCTATCGCCGCCGTCGCCCGCACACTGAAGAAGATGATCCGGGGCAAGGACCGGATGGTGAGAGCCTCTTCAACGAAGCTCGGATTGCTGTTGTCTCCCTTCGTCGGCTCGGATCTGGCTGAAGCTGCGGCACGCTTCCGCGATGCCGTCTGCGCCCAGCCGATGATGACGGCGGCCGGGCCGATGGCGATCGATATCCGCATTGGCGGCGCGATCAGCCCACG
>JBOFUS010000006.1:0-12752 GCA_051652685.1 Beijerinckiaceae bacterium | reverse complement strand
TCTCCAGCTGGAAATACGGCTTGATCACGGCCTCATCCAGCGCGTGCTTCTTCTGGCGCAGCTTCTCGGCATAGTGCCGCCAATCGGCCTTCGCGATGGCGGTCAAGCCGTCCTCGCGGGCCAGCGTCAGCAGTTCGTCCCTTTCGGCAGCGGCGCGGCGCTTTCCTGCGACCCAGACGGTTTCAAGAAGTTCCGCCGCACGCTCTGTCCGCTTTGCCATGGTGTCGGCCAGCTTCATGTCCGCGAAATCGCGGTATCCAAGCAGCCGGGCGTATTCAGCGCGGAGCTGCAGCATTTCTGCGACGAGCGGCTTGTTGTCGGTTGACCCTGCGTCACCCCGCGCCGTCCAGGCGGCGTAGGCCCTGGCGCGGAGATCAGTGCGCGTCGAGAAGGTCAGGAATGGCTCGACCGAGGAGCGCGACAGCGTGATGGCATAACCTTCCAGCCCACGCGATTCTGCTTCCGCTTTCGCGGCGCTCACGAGGAAGGCAGGGAGGCCGGCGAGGTCGCCTTTTGAAAGTGCCATCGACCAATCGGTCTCGTCTTTCAGCACATTCTGGCTGAAAGCGGTGCCAAGCTCAGACAGGCGTGTCTGGATCGCGGTGGCGCGGGTCTTGTCTGCGGCGTCAAGTTTCGCGCCGCCCTTGATGAAGCGGGTGCGGATTTTCCTCAGCACCTGCTTTTGCTCGATGGACAGGTCCAGCCCGGCGGCCTGTTCCCATAACGCCTCGATGCGCGCGAAAACGCCGGCATCCTGATGCAATTTGCTCCAGTGGGCGGAGAGTTTCGGCGAGATCTCGCGCTCGATGGCGCGGAGCGCTTCCGTCGAGTCCGTTCCGGCAAGGTTCCAGAAGACGCTCGACACCCGATCAAGGTCCTCGCCCGCAAGTTCCAGCGCGTCGATGGTGTTCGCGAATGTCGCTGCGCCAGGATTTCCCGCAATCGCGGCAAACTCTGAGCCATGCCGGCGCATGGCCTCGTCGAATGCAGGCATGTAATCAGCAACCGCGACCCGCGCAAAGTCTGGCGCGCCATACGGCGTCACAAAGGGAGAGAGCAGGGGATTGCCGATTGTCATGCAGTAACCTCGAACCAGGAGAGAACACCTGCTTCCATGTGTTCCAGAATTGCGGAGCGAATAAGCCACTTGCCGGGATTGTCGGCGACGAGCGCAATGCGCACGGTGCGGTTTTCCGGCACCACGACGGTGTCGAGGAAGAACGGCTCCCAGCCATCATCGAAAGCGTGCAGCACGCGGAAGACGTGGCCGTGCACCGTGATCACCTGCGGCCAGGCGCCCCGGTTGGTCAGCGCGACGACCACGACCTGCCCTCGCTTCACGCTGAAGAGCGGCTTGCCGCCAAGCCCCGAGGGGAAGCCGTGGTTGAGGTTCCAGACCTTCGCCGGGTCAGGCAGCGCCCTGGCGATGACATCCGCCGGCGCGCCGATGCCCTCCGGCCGCTTCGGGTCCCAGCCGCCCGCGATGCTGAACTCGGCGCGGCGCGCCTCCTGCAGGCGGATGCCGGCCGGCGTATCGGGGTTGGGCGGAAGCGGGTTGAGCTGCGGTCGCGCGGGCAGCGGCTCGCCGTCGGTCGTGAAGCGCACGACAGGCAGTCCGTCGCCAAGGCCAACCAGCACCAGCGTCTCGGCTCCGGCTGTTTCGGGCAGTTCCAGCACCATGTCGTAGCGTGAACCGGGCGCCACGATCACCTGCCGGCGCAGCGGATCGAAGGGATCGCAGGGCTGACCATCGATGGCCAGCACCGTTGCACGGGCCATCTTCTCGAATCGCATGGGCAGCACGCGCGCGTTCATCGCCCCGGCAATTCTGAGCCGCACGCGGGCGCGCGGACGGAAGACGAAGGTTTCTGGCCCCGGCTTGCCATTGACGGTCAGCACATTGCCGAGCCGGCCAAGGCGCGCCGAATCGCCCTGTACGAGAAAACTTTCCTCCAGCTGATGCTCCGCGTTGAGTTTCCAGTCGTCCAGAACGACGGCGATATCGCCATCGACCGTGTCCCAGCTTTCTTCCTCCACGATGAGTAGCCCCGACAGGCCCCGCCCCACCTGTTCCGCAGTGCGACCGACCACGAGCGGGTGATAGAGCGAGACGCCTGCGTCCTTCGCCAGGATCTTGTAATCGAAACTCTTGCCCGGCTCGACCGCCGGCTGCGTCAGCCCGGCCACGCCGTCAAAAGCGTTGGCATGCCGAAGTCCATGAAAATGCAGGCTGGTCGGCTGCGGCAGCCTGTTCTCCAGCCTGATCGTGGCCGGCTGGTTGCGCTTGATGCGGATGACAGGGCCGGGCGTTTCGCCATTGTAGCTCCAGGCTTTCGTGCGGGCGGCGGGCTCGGGCCGAATCTGGCGTTCGGTGGGGGCCGCCACAAGCGTGGTGACACCCTCCCTGTCAGACGCAATAGCGCGAATTGGCAGCGCCGTAGCGGCGATACAGGAGACGACGAGGCGGCGGCTGAGGGAGGGAAAGGCTGTCGGCATGCACGAAAACAGATAGCGGCCATGGGCGGCGCTGCAAAGGGCTCGCCACTGATCTTCCCGGCGACATATTTTTTTGCTGCATACCGGCCGCTGATCGGCTACTGGGCGCGATCGGAAAACAAACCGGTCCTGAAGGCTGTTCCTGCGGCGCTCCAAGGTTGGGTTTTTGACGACAGGCGAACTTTGCGGGCGTGGCGGAACTGGTAGACGCGCTGGATTTAGGTTCCAGTGACGAGAGTCGTGGGGGTTCGAGTCCCTCCGCCCGCACCATGCGCGCATGGAGAGTTGCATGGTTGGCCTGACGAACCGGTGAAGAGATCAACGACCGAAAGCGGTCAACGAAGGCGTTTTGGACATGCAGATCACGGAAACCTCGGTCGAAGGCCTGAAGCGCCACTACAAGGTGGTGCTGGGTGCGGCGGAACTCGCCACGCGCCTCGATGGCGAGCTCGCCAGCCTCCAGAAGAAGGCCAATATTCCGGGCTTCCGCCCCGGCAAGGTGCCGCAGCATCACCTGCGCCGCGTCTACGGCAAGTCGGTCATGGCCGATGTCGTGCAGAACG
This sequence comes from Beijerinckiaceae bacterium, assembly GCA_051652685.1. Classification (GTDB taxonomy): domain Bacteria; phylum Pseudomonadota; class Alphaproteobacteria; order Rhizobiales; family Beijerinckiaceae; genus JADCCX01. Next base: position 9,693 of record JBOFUS010000006.1, on the reverse strand, counting down.
CCGTGACCGAGGCGAACCGGAAGATCGTCGATGACAACGGCCTGAAACTCGCCATGGAGCCGGCCGTGAGCTTTCCGCAGGAGCAGGACAAGATCGAGGCGATGATGGAGGCCAAGGGCGACCTTGAGTACACCGTCGCCGTCGAGACGCTGCCGAAGATCGAACTCGCCGACCACAGCGACATCGCGCTGGTGAAGCAGGTGGCCGAGGTGCCCGACACCGACGTGGATGCCGCGATCGCCCGCATGGCCGAGCCATCCCGCGCCTGGTCGGCCAAGGAAGGCGCAGCTGCCACCGGTGACCGCCTGACCATCGATTTCGTCGGCTCCATCGACGAAGTCGAATTCGACGGTGGCAAGGGTGAAGGCATTCAGGTGACCATCGGTGCCGGTGGCTTCATCCCCGGTTTCGAGGAGCAGCTTGTCGGCATGACGGCCGGCGAGACGAAGACGCTGGACGTGACCTTCCCCGAGAACTACGGCGCGGCACATCTCGCCGCCAAGGCCGCGAAGTTCGCGACCACCGCAACGCTGATCGAAGCTCCGGGCGAACTGACGATCAACGACGAGCTTGCCAAGCAGTATGGCATGGAAGACCTCGACAGGCTCAAGGACGCCGTGAAGACGTCGATGTCAGGCGAGTTCGAGGGAGCAGCGCGCCGCAAGATGAAGCGCCAGCTGCTGGATGCACTGGACGGCAAGTACGGCTTCGAGCTGCCGCCGACGCTCCTCGAGCAGGAGTTCAACGCGATCTGGACCAACGTGAACCAGGAAATGGCGACCGCCAATCGCAGCTTCGCCGACGAGGATACCACGGAAGAAGCGGCTCGCGCCGACTACCAGAAGATCGCTGCACGCCGCGTGCGCCTCGGCCTTGTGCTCGCCGAAATCGGCGAGAAGGCCGCCGTGCAGATCACGGATGAGGAAATGTCACGCGGACTTGTGGCCCGCGCCCGGCAGTTTCCCGGCCAGGAAAAGGAAGTCTGGGAGTACTACCGCAAGAACCCGCAGGCGATGGCCGAAATCCGCGCGCCGCTCTTTGAGGAAAAGGTCGTCGATCACCTGCTGACGCAGGTCAAGATCACGGAGACGACCGTCACCAAGGAGCAGCTGCTGACGGAGGATGGCGACGACGCCGAGGCAGCGGCTGATGCGAAGCCGAAAAAGGCCGCCAAGGCGAAGAAGGCGAAAGACGCGGAGTGATTTGCGCCTGAAGGGCTTTTCTCCCGTCATTGTGAGCGTAGCGAAGCAATCCAGCACGACGCAGGCAAACGCTCTGCAGGCGGCTGGCGTTGGGCTGGATTGCTTCTCTTCGTTCGCGATGACGGTGGGGCACGTCGACGACCGGCTACACCTCAAGCTCCACCACAATCGGGCAGTGGTCCGATGACTTCGGCCGGTCAAAACCGACGCGCGGATACCGTTCGCCTTCGTACCGGGTCGCGCGATAGGGCTGGCCCTTGCGGATGATCTTCGGCTGCATCTGGGGGTTTCGCCGCGCCACGCCGGGCGAGACGATGATGTGGTCAAGTTGCGAATAAATGTCGTCGCGCGGGAAATAGCTGGTCCAGCGGTCTTTCGGGTCGGCGATGAACCGGTTGACGTCGACGCCGAAGGGGGCAGGCCCATCGAGAATGTCACTGAGCGCCGATGGCTGCTGCTGGCCCGAGACGAGGTCGATCATCTCGCGGTTTCCGTCCACTTCCAGATAATCATTCAGATCACCGCAGATCGCCCAGTTGGCATCGGCCGTATCGCGGCCGAAGCGCCGTGAGATGATCTGGCGCACGGCCAGCATCTCCGCCCGGCGCAGCGGGTAGGTCATCTCCCGGTAAGGCGGGTTGGCCTTGAGATGGCAGACGAAGAGCGTGAACGGCGTACCTGCCACGTCAAGCGTCACCTCCAGGCAGTCGCGCCTGAAGATGCGGGAATTCGGCGAGGGCTTCGGCAGGCCCTTGTCGCGCCCCCGATCCTTCCATTCTGCCAACAGCATCTCCTCGATGCGCTCCGACCAGGTGCCATGAACCTCCGCAAAGGAGACGTGCGCGTGTGAAGCAACCAGCGCGACCGGCAGCTTCGACAGAAAGCCAACGTTGATGCCGCGCCCGTCGTTGCCTTCCACCACGCGGAAGTTGCCGTAGAAATGCCGGCTCTCGATGGCGAGACGTTGCTTCGCCAGTTCGTCGCGCAGCCATCGCGGGCCATTGGCGGCACGGGTTTCCGCTTCCCGCCTCAGTGCAGGCAGCAGATCCTTGATATCGCGCGCCACGCGCGGTTGCAGCGTCCTGTGCAGGTACTCATCGCGAAAGATGCGCAACGCCGCCTCGTTCTCGACCTCCTGCAGGCACACAACGTCTGCCTCCGTGTCGATCAGCGCTTCCGCCGTCAGCTGCCGCTCGTCGTCCGAGAGTGCGGCCTCGACCGTGCGGCGCACCTGTGCTGCCTCCGCTGCATCGTCGAAGACGAACATGCCGAAGCGCCGGTCCTGCGGGCTGCTCCCGCCAGTGTCGGGCGGGCGGAGAAACAGGTTCTCGACGTTGAACGTGGCGAGACGGAAACGTGGCATCGGCGTGGTTCCTCGACGGATGCGCCAGACTGCTCCGCCGTGCCCGACAGGGCAAGCAGATGCGAAACGGCCATGACAGCGCAGCCAATGAAGAGACAAGGGAGCCAAAACAGAAGGAAAGTGCAGGCTTCTGTTGCCAGGTGCCTGCGAACCCCGCCTTACGCGGCTAAGCGCAAGGGCTTTGTTCCGGTGTTACAAACCGCTCACGCAGCCTGTGCAACCGTAGCATAGTTGTCGTTGGCAACTATATGTTTGACCCGATAACGGCGGTATCATGCCGGGCAAAAGCCCACCCTTTACACCCTCGTCGATCCTGTTTCGCCCCCGCCGGAACGGACCCGCGATGGTCTCGATCCGCTCGGGTGGAGGCGCCGGGTACTGCCCCCGGGTCCGAAAGGCTTATTACGATAGCCGTTTATCACCATAGCCGGCCCGAAGGACGGCAACGGGAATATAGGTGATATCGGGCCGGGTTGGAAGAGGTGTCACGCCGGCATTGTTTGAACGATGTTCAATCAACCTTTAGGTAGGCTCCCTCGATGAAACCATTGTCGCCACAAAAGGGCCGGCCGCCGTCGCCCTGCGGAATTTCGTCGGCCACGACCAGCGCCGATCCGCGCCGCGCAAGGCGGATCGTCACGTCCTCTTCGCTGAATTCCAGCCGGCCGTTCTTCGGTGCGGCCGCGCCTTCAATGTCGCAGATCCAGCGGTTCTCGGCCGGCGACAGGGTGCTTATGGCCACAATGAGCCGGTCGTCGGCGTCGCGCGTGATGCGCACCTCGCCCACGCTGTTGCGCCACGTGCCCACAAAGGCGGCAGCATCGCGGCCCCAGGCGGGTGACTTGATGCTTTCGAGGAACGAGATGCGGTTCTTCAGATAGTCTGCCAGCGCCATGTCCTTGCTTTCCAGCACGATGGCGCGCTCGGAGAGGAAGCTCTTCTGGTCTTTTTCCAGCGCCGGAAGCGCCTCGCGGTCCACGCGCGCACGGGCTGCGATGAAGGCACGGGCGACAGATTGGTCAAGGTCCTGAAGGGCCGGATCAGCACAGATGGCGCGGATCACGGGCGTTGCCGGCCTGGCGCAGGCAGGGTCCGGCCGTGTCTGCGCCAGAGCAGGGGAAACAAGAAAGGCGACCGCGAGCGCGGGCAAAATGATGCGAAGCATGGCGTCAACCCTTTGTTAACTTTTATTGACAGCCGGCTTTTGTGTTTGTTTGAGGGCGTTTCGCACCTTGGATCACTCCGGGCACTGTCGTGTCCCCCCATCGTGAGCCTGTCGAAGGACGATGCTTCGCTCCGCGCCTCAGGATCGAGCGCGTTCCTCTAAGTACAGCATGCTTCAGACCGGGGAGGCGGGACGCTCTGGACGCAGCCCGCGATCAGTATCTGCTCAATCCATACCGCCGGCTGCCAGAAACTTTTCCAGCCAGTGGATGTCGTAGTCGCCATTCTGGATGTCGGGATTGCGCACCAGCTTGCGAAAAAGCGGCAGCGTGGTCTCGATGCCATCGACCACGAACTCATCAAGCGCGCGTCTCAGCCGCATGAGGCACTCGTTGCGCGTGCGGCCGTGGACGATGAGCTTGCCGACCATCGAGTCGTAGTGCGGCGGGATCGCGTAGCCTTGATACACTGCCGAATCGACGCGGATGCCAAGACCACCTGGCGGGTGATAGTAGCTGATCGTGCCGGGCGAGGGCCGGAACGTGACGGGATGCTCGGCGTTGATCCGGCACTCGATGGCGTGGCCTTCGAACACCACGTCTTCCTGGCGCACCGAAAGCGGCGAGCCGGCGGCGACGCGAATCTGTTCGTTGACGAGGTCGATCCCGGTGATCATCTCCGTCACCGGATGCTCGACCTGGATGCGCGTGTTCATCTCAATGAAATAAAACTCACCGTTCTCGTAGAGGAACTCGATCGTGCCGGCACCGAGGTATTGCATGTCCTGCATCGCCTTGGCGCAAACGCCGCCGATGCGCTTGCGCTCTTCGGCATTGAGGGCGGGTGACGGACCTTCCTCCCAGACTTTCTGGTGACGGCGCTGGAGCGAACAATCGCGCTCGCCGAGATGGATTGCGCCGCCGCGCCCGTCACCCAGCACCTGTATCTCGATGTGGCGCGGCTTCTCGAGGTATTTCTCGAGGTAGACGGCGTCGTCGCCGAAGGCGGCCTTCGCCTCGATGCGGGCGTTCTGGAGAGCCGACTCAAGGTCAGCCTCGCTGCGTGCCACCTTCATGCCGCGCCCACCGCCGCCGGCAGCGGCCTTGACCAGCACGGGATAGCCGATGTCAGCCGCGACCTTTTTCGCTTCCACGTCGTCGGTAATACCGCCTTCCGAGCCCGGAACGCAGGGAATGCCAAGCTTGCGCGCGGTGCGCTTCGCCTCGATCTTGTCGCCCATGGTGCGGATATGTTCGGCCTTCGGGCCAATGAAGCTGATCTTGTGGCCGTCAAGGATATCGGCGAAGCGGGCGTTCTCCGACAGGAAGCCGTAGCCGGGATGCACAGCGTCCGCCCCGGTAATCTCGCAGGCCGAAATCAGCGCCGGTATGTTCAGGTAGCTGTCGCGCGCCGGTGGTGGACCGATGCAGACGCTTTCGTCGGCGAGGCGGACGTGCATCGCGTTGGCATCGGCGGTGGAGTGCACTGCAACCGTCGCGATGCCGAGCTCCTTGCAGGCCCGCAACACGCGCAAGGCGATCTCGCCCCGGTTCGCAATCAGAACCTTGTCGAACATGGGCCGCCCGTCCACCTCAGGTAATCACGAGCATGGGCTGGCCGAATTCCACCGGCTGCCCGTCGTCAACGTAAATCGCCGTGACCGTGCCGGCATGCGGCGCAATAATGTCGTTGAAGGTCTTCATCGCCTCAATCAGCAGCAACTTGTCGCCAGCCTTCACCACAGAACCGACATCAACGAAGGACTTCGCATCCGGCGATGGTTTTCGATAGGCGGTGCCGACCATGGGGGACTTGACAGTTCCTTCCTCGCTTTCGGGCTTCTCCGCCTTGGCAAGGACGGGTGAAGCCACAGGAACCGGCGTTGGTTGGGACGCATAGTGGGCGACAGGGGCGTGCGATGCGCTCGTGTGGCGCGCAACGCGCACCTTGAGGTCGCCCTTGCTGACCTCGATCTCGCCGACGTTGGTCTCCGTCAGCAGCGCGGCAATGGCGCGGACAAGATCGGTGTCGATCTCGGAATCACTCGCCCTTGGTTTGGCTGCAAAGGGATTGCTCAGGGTGGGTTTTGTGGACTTCGCCATGCGTGTTCTGGTCCCTGGCCGGCATCCGCAACTGCGGCCCCGGTCGAATAACGTTCGGGCGGTCCGGATGGATGCGGGCCCGCACTGCGTTGAAGGAAGTGGCGCGTGTCATAGACGACGCAAGGCGCGGCGAAAAGGCCTAGCAGGCAGCCTTGCCGCATTTGCGGACATTGTCCACGCGGGACTTCAGTTCTGTAAAGCCAACCGCGCCGACCACAACATCGTCGCCTACGATGTAGGAGGGCGTTCCCGAGAGGCCAAGCGCATCGGCGAGTTGCACGTTCTGCTCGATGGCCTGGCCCACCTCGGCGCCTTCCATGTCCTTCTGCAGGCGTGCCATGTCCGCGCCGGCTTCCTTCGCCGCGTCGAGCCCCTGCTGCTTCCCGACCTTGCCGCGGTTCGACAGGAGCTTGGTGTGGAAGGCCAGCATTTTCTCCGGCGAAAGCTGCAGGCGCGCTGCCATCGCCACCGTCGCAGCCTCGACTGATTCTGGCCCAAGCACCGGGAAATCCTTGGTGATGATGCGGATGTTCTTGTCTTCCGCGACAAACTTCTGGAGATCCGCCAGGCTGCGACGGCAGAAGCCGCAGTTATAGTCGAAGAACTCCACGATCGTGACGTCCCCCTTCGGATTACCGAAAGGCACGTTGTGCTTCGCGGTGAACAGCGGGCTCGTCTTGTCTGTCACAAGCTTGGCGCGGGCTTCGCGCTCGGCTTCTTTCTGACGCCGGTCGAGCTCGGTCATGGCTTCCTGAATCACTTCCGGGTTCTTGAGCAGGTAGTCCCTGATCATGGCATTGATCGCGGCCTTCTGCGCGTCACTGAAGCCGCCTGCGGGGGCTTGCTGGGCGAAAGAAGGAGTCAGCGCGATACCAGCAAGCACGAAACCAACGGCGAATGATCTGATTTTCATGGCGTGTATTGGCTCCAGGCCGTTTCCCGTCCCTATGATTGGGACGGTTGATTAAGAATGTCTTCGGCCTTCTGCCAGGCCGATGTGCCCGGCTTGAGGCCGCCCTTGGCGCGGCGGGCAAGGCGCTTGGCCTCTTCCTGCTGGCCGGTGAGCACATAGCCCTGTGCGGCAGAAAGCGCCGCCATGGCCTCGTCGCCGGTCGCCGCATAGGCGCGGGCGAGATACTGGAAGGGCTCCGGCGCGTCGGGATCGCGTTGCGAAGCCGTGTTCAGCTCGAGGATGGCGGCAACCGCATCGTTGCGGTCACCGGTCGAGACGAGCGCATGGCCGAGCATCGCGCGTATGGTTGGCTGGCCAGGGGCCAGTGCCACCGCGCGGCGCAACGCGTTCACAGCCTCCCGGGGGCGAGCGCCTTCCAGAAAGGCCTGGCCCTTCAGCTCCCAGAAATAGGGATTGCGCGGCTGGGTCGCGATCAGTGCGTCGATCTGCGTCTGCGCACTCTGGGGATTGCCGAAGCGATAGGCCGAGATGGCCCTCGCATAGCGGGCAGGGAGCGAAACATCGGTCGGCGGATAACGGCGCGTCACTTCCTCCGGGCGGAGTGTGAAGCCCACCAGCTTGGCCCGCGCCATATCATGGCGCGCTTTGAGCGCAGGTGCGTCTGCCTTGTTGAAATGCGGGCTCTGCTGCGCCTCGGTTTTCAGTGCGGCGATGCGCTCGGGGGCCATCGGGTGGCTCTGGAGATAGGGGTCAGAGCCAACCCGGCGGAAAAGGCTTTCGTCCGAAAAACGCTGGAAAGTTTCCAGCATGCCCTTCGCCGACTGCCCGGTAGCGTTGAGATAGCGAAGTGCCGCCTTGTCTGCCGCCTGCTCCTCGCTGCGCTGGTAGGCAAGCAGCGAACGCCTGGCGACTTCCTGTGCACCGAGAATCGCGCCCATGGGGCCCACACCATCGCCACCCACCTGCCGGCTGCGCGCGCCGGCCGCCACCGCGCCCGCGCCCAGCAGCATGCCGGCGACGGCCATGATCTGTGCACGCTCCAGCTCCTGTCGCAGGCGGAAAAGGTGACCGCCGGCGATATGGCCCGTCTCGTGCGCCATCACGCCGATGACCTGGTTTGGCGTGGTCGAATCCATGATGACGCCGACGTTCATGAACACGCGGCGACCGGACGCCACGAAGGCGTTGAAATCGCGGCTTCCGACCAGCACGATCTTTGTTGCGCCCTCGTTGATGCCCGAGACACGGAAAACCGGGTTGGCGTAGTCGCGCAGCAGCTGCTCGATTTCGGCATCGCGGATGATGGTCAGACCGCCTTGCGCCCGCGCAGCCAATGGCGCAAGCGCCAAGGCCGCCGAAAGCAGCGCAGCGATTGACCGCAGGACGGCCAGACGTCCGGAGTGTGCCTTGCGAATGAAAGACATTGCGTCGTTCCTTGAGCGACGTATGGAGGCGGATGCAGCGAGGGTCAACGAAGTGCTGCCGGAAAACGCCATGAGCTCTTCACGGATGCGAGAACTGGGGCGGGAAGATGGCGCATACGCTGCGCCAGTGGCGTCTGCGCGCTCTGCAGTTGACCCCTTCATCGTTATGGATGTCATGCGTGCCGCCGCCGACCTGGAGGCGCAAGGGCGCCATATCGTCCACATGGAGGTCGGCCAGCCCGGCCATCCCGCACCGAAACCGGCGCTCGCGGCCGCCGCCGCTGCCATTGCCGCCGGACGTGTGCCCTATACGGAGGCGCTCGGCATGCGCTCGCTGCGCGCCCGCATCGCAAGCTGGTACCGCGAACGGCATGGTGTCGCGGTTTCGCCAGAGCGGGTTGTGGTCACGACAGGCTCGTCCGGCGGGTTTACGCTCGCCTTCCTTGCCATGTTTGCCCCGGGCGACCGCGTGGCCATCGCGCGGCCGGGCTATCCCGCCTACCGCAACATTCTCAAGGCGCTGTCGCTGGAACCAGTCGAGATCGCGACGCCGGAATCGAGCCGTTTTGCGCTGTCCGCCGATCTCATCCGCGAGACGCATGCAAAGACACCGCTTGCCGGGGTGCTTGCGATGAGCCCAGCCAATCCGACCGGTGTCGTGATGACGCCCGAGGCGTTGAAGAGTCTGGCCGAGAACTGCCGCGCGCTGGGCCTCTGGTTCATCTCCGACGAGATCTACCACGGCCTTACCTATGGCGACGCGAAGGCCGAGACAGCGCTGCGGTTCTCCGATGATGCTGTAATCATCAATTCCTTCTCCAAGCTCTTCTGCATGACCGGCTGGCGCGTCGGCTGGATGGTCACCCCGGAACGCCTGATCCGCCCCATCGAGCGGTTGCAGCAGAACCTCTCGATTTCGGTGCCTTACATCAGCCAGGTGGCGGCCGAAGCTGCCTTCGATGGCGTGGCCGAGATGGAAGCGGTGAGGGCGGGCTATGCGCAAAACCGCGATATTCTGCTCGACGGCCTGCCAAAGATCGGCCTTGGCCGCTTGTTGCCCATGGACGGCGCATTCTATGCCTATGTCGATGTCTCTGCGCTGACCAACGACAGTATGGACTTCTGCAGACGCGCGCTGGCCGAAGCCGGCGTCGCCATCACGCCGGGCCTCGATTTCGATCTGGTCGAAGGCCATCGCTTCATCCGGCTCTCGTTTGCCGGAACGCAGGCTGATATGCGGATGGCGCTGGAGCGGCTGGGGAGCTGGAAGGTCTCTCCGGGGAAGCTGCGCTGAAGTCGGTCGCATTTAGGAGGGCAAGCTGATCTAACCATCGGTGCCACACACCGGACGCTCCTGCGGGCTGACCTTTCGGCCCGTTGTGAGGCGCTGGCGCTTCACGTGCCTGAAACCGTGATCATAAGAAAAACTGCCGGGTTGCCCGGCCGTTTTCCAATCAACTCCTGCCATCAGCTTTCAAAGCAGAGCGATCACAGGCCAGAAGATTTCCATACCGTCATTGCGAGC
>JBOFUS010000005.1:0-1966 GCA_051652685.1 Beijerinckiaceae bacterium | reverse complement strand
CAGTCACGCGCGGCGGGCGTTCTCATGATCATCGACAGTCCCGGCGGCACTGTACCGGGATCAGAGGCGCTGCACGAAAGCCTGCGTCGCCTGGCAGAAAAAAAGCCGGTGGTTGCCGTGGTGAACAATCTGGCGGCATCAGGCGGTTACATCGCCGCCATGGGCGCGGACCGCATCGTGGCGCGCCAGACTGCACTCGTCGGTTCGATCGGCGTGCTGTTCCAGTTCCCCAACGTCTCCCAGCTTCTCGAAAAGGTGGGCGTCAAGGTGGAAACAGTCCGTTCGGCCCCGCTCAAGGCCTCACCTTCAGGGCTGGAGCCGACATCTCCTGAAGCGCGCGAGGCGGTGAATGCCCTCGTCATGGAGAGCTACGACTGGTTCAAGGGCATGGTAAAAACGCGGCGCAATCTGTCCGACGCGGAACTCGCGACGGTTGCCGATGGTCGCGTCTTCTCCGGCCGGCAGGGCATCGGGCTCAAGCTTGTCGACGAGGTTGGCGGCGAGCGCGAGGCCGTCGTCTGGCTACAGCGCGAAAAGGGGATTTCTGCCAATCTTCCGATTCGCGAGTACCGCAAGCGCTCGAACTTCGAGGAACTTGGCTTTTCTGGTGCAGCAGCGCGCTTCGCGGTCTGGATGGGCTTCGATGGGCTTGCCACGACAATCGAGCGGCAGGCGGCGCGGGCCGAGGTCCTGACGCTTGACGGGTTGTTGGCACTCTGGCAGCCTGCGCTTGAAAACTGAAGGCTTTCAAGGCGGTAGCGTTCCGTCGGGGCGAGTGGCGAGAGGCGCGATGATCAAGTCTGAGCTGGTGATGAAGATCGCCGAACGCAATCCGCATCTCTATCAGCGCGATGTCGAGAACATCGTCAACACGGTGCTCAATACAATCACTGAGGCGCTGAAGAACGGCGATCGGGTGGAGCTTCGCGGCTTCGGGGCCTTTTCCGTCAAGCAGCGCCGCGCTCGCACCGGCCGCAACCCTCGCACCGGCGAGCAGGTAACGGTTGACGAAAAGGTCGCGCCCGCCTTCAAGACCGGCAAGGAACTGCGCTTGCGCCTCAACGGCGCGAACGGCAGAGCCTGATCTGCAATGGCTCTGATCCGGGAGGCACGTCGATGCTGAGATTCGTCAAGTTGCTTTTCATTCTGCCGATTGCAGCAGCGATCATCGCGCTTTGCTTTCTCAACCGGGCATGGGTGCGTGTGATCTACTGGCCCGACATTCTCGGCGGCGAGCAGGCGGTCAACGTGCCGCTTTTTGGCGCGCTCATTGCCATGATGATGCTGGGCGTGATCGTCGGCGGCCTTGCGACATGGCTGACACAGAGTGGCCATCGCCGCGCGGAACGCCGCTACAAGCGCGAGGCGGAAACACTGAAGTCCGAGGCCGATCGCCTCAAGGCGGCTCAACCCGTGCCTGATTTCGCCTTGCCCGCGCTCAAGTCGCGCTGATGCGCGTCGTCTCTGCGGCAGAAATCGACCGGGTTCTGACGTTCCCCGCGCTGATTGAAGCGTTGTCCGAGGCGTTTCGAGGCGACATCACCGCGCCGGTTCGTCACCACCACGCCATCGACCGGGCACCGGGCGCGACGGCCACCCATCTCATCATGCCCGCCTGGACCAACGGGAGAGCGCCTAATTTTCTGGGCACCAAGATCGTCAACGTCTTTCCGGACAACGGGAATCTGGGCCAGCCGAGCATCGCCGGCGTTTATGTCCTGATGTCGGGCGATACCGGCGAGCCGCTGGCGGTGATGGACGGCGCGCGCCTGACGGCCTGGCGGACTGCTGCCGCATCGGCTCTCGCGGCGCGGTTTCTGGCGCGCACAGACGCCAGCCGCATGGTCATGGTTGGGGCCGGCGCGCTGGCACCCTGTCTGATCAGGGCGCATGCAAGCGTGCGGCCGCTTCAATCCGTGCGCATCTGGAACCACAATCTGGCCAGGGCCCATGCGCTTGCAGAAGA
>JBOFUS010000004.1:0-4285 GCA_051652685.1 Beijerinckiaceae bacterium | reverse complement strand
CGGGTGGTCGCGGATGAACAGCGGCGACGGGTCAGTGCCGAGCACTGGTTCAAGACACGGCGCGACATGCTGGCGCTTTTTGCGGATCTGCCGGAAGCGACGGCAAACACGGTGGAGATTGCCCGGCGTTGCTGTTTTCGTCCAAGGATCGTCAGGACACCCATTCTCCCTCGCTTTGCGGAGGGTGCGGATGAGGCGGCGGTCCTTCGCAGCCAGGCTGCGGCAGGGCTTGCGGCCAGGCTTGAGCGCCATGGTCCGGCAGAGGGCTTGAATGCTGCAATCTACGAGGAGCGCCTCGACTTCGAGCTTGGCGTGATCGAGCGGATGAAGTTCCCCGGCTACTTTCTGATCGTGGCGGATTTCATTGCCTGGGCGAAGCGGGAAGGCATTCCCGTCGGGCCGGGTCGCGGATCGGGAGCCGGATCTCTTGTCGCCTATGCGCTGACGATTACCGATCTTGATCCCCTCCGCTTCAATCTGCTGTTCGAGCGGTTCCTGAACCCGGACCGCGTGTCGATGCCCGATTTCGACATCGATTTCTGTCAGGACCGGCGCGAGGAGGTCATTCGTTACGTTCAGCGGCGCTATGGCGTTGACCGCGTGGCGCAGATCATCACCTTCGGAAGCCTGCAGGCGCGCGGGGTGATGCGCGACGTGGGGCGTGTGCTGGAAATGCCGTATGGACAGGTGGACAAGCTCACGAAGCTCGTACCCCAGAACCCGGCAAATCCGGTCACGCTCGACAAGGCGATCGCGGAGGAGGCACGTCTGCGCGCGGCCGCCGAGGAAGATCCGACGGTTGGCCGGATGCTCGACATCGCCCGCAAGCTGGAGGGTCTATTCCGCCATGCATCGACCCATGCGGCCGGGATCGTCATCGGCGACCGGCCGCTGGGTGAGCTTGTACCACTCTACCGTGATCCGCGTTCCGATATGCCTGTGACCCAGTTCAATATGAAATGGGTCGAACAGGCGGGGCTGGTGAAGTTCGACTTTCTGGGCCTCAAGACACTGTCCGTTCTCGCGCGCGCAGTGGAAATGCTGGCGGCGCGGGGGGTGTCACTCGATCTGGCGGACCTGCCGCTTGATGACGCGCCTACTTATGTGATGCTGTCGCGCGCCGAGACAGTGGGCGTGTTCCAGCTCGAAAGCGGCGGCATGCGGCGGGCTTTGTTCGACATGAAACCCGACCGTTTCGAGGACATCATCGCGCTGGTGGCGCTCTACCGGCCAGGTCCCATGGCCAATATTCCCGTCTATTGCGATTGCAAGCACGGCCGTGCGCAACCCGAATATATCCATCCCCATGTCAGGGAGGTGCTTCAGGAAACCTTTGGAGTGATTGTCTACCAGGAGCAGGTGATGCAGATCGCCCAGATCCTCTCGGGTTACAGCCTGGGAGAGGCGGATCTTTTGCGCCGTGCGATGGGCAAGAAGATCAAGGCGGAGATGGACATGCAGCGCGAGCGTTTCGTTACCGGCTGCGTCGATCGCGATATCGGCAAGGCCGACGCGGACACCATCTTCGATCTTCTGGCTAAGTTCGCGGACTATGGCTTCAACAAGAGCCATGCGGCGGCCTACGCGCTGGTCGCCTATCAGACGGCCTATCTCAAGGCGAATTTTCCTGTCGAGTTTCTCGCGGCATCGATGGATTACGATTTGACGAATACCGAAAAGCTCGTCGAGTTCCGGCGGGAGGCCGTGAGGCTGGGTATCACGGTCCAGCCGCCAACAGTCCAAATGTCGCGTGAACGTTTTGTGGTCCGCGACGGGCGGATTGTCTACGCGCTGTCGGCGATCAAAGGGGTCGGCGTTGAAGCTGCGCGCCATGTTTTCGAAACCCGTGGCGAAAGGCCTTTCGAGGATCTTGGCGATTTTGCGCGGCGGATCAGTCCGCGCGCGGTGAACCGGCGTACCGTTGAGATGTTGGCCGCCGCTGGCGCGCTCGATCCGATGGAACCGAACAGGGCGCGGGTGATTGCTGGCGCGGAACTCATCATGGCTTTCGGCAACGAGGCCGAGCGGGCGCGGCTCGACGGGCAGGCAGGACTTTTCGGCGCAAGCCCCGAGGCGAACAGGATCCGGCTGCCGGAGGCGGCATCTTTCACGCCAATGGAGCGCCTCCAGAAGGAATTCGGAGCCATCGGTTTCTTCATGTCAGGTCACCCGCTGGACGATTATGCGCAGGCGCTCGAGCGGCTGAGAATTCCAACCCATGCGGCGTTTCTGGCGCAGGCGCGCGAAGGGGCCAGCCATGGCCGGCTGGCGGGAACCGTCATCGACCGTCAGGAACGGCGGACCCGGACGGGCATGCGCATGGGTGTCGTCAACCTGTCCGATCAGAGCGGCCAGTTCGAGGTCGTCGTTTTTGCAGAACGTCTGGCCCAGTACCGCGATCTGCTCGAACCGGGTCAAAATGTGTTGTTGACTGTCCAGGCCTCGGTCGAGAACGACGACGCGAGACTGATCGTCCAGGCGGTCGAGGAGCTGGATCAGGCCGTGGCTCGCGGCCTGAAGGGCGTTCGGGTCTTCCTGCGCGACGAAGAGCCTCTCCCTGGGCTTGTCGGTCGGCTTGTCCGCCGTGGGGAGGGGGAGGTGCGGATCGTCGTCCTTTCCGGGGATGGGGACGAAGTCGAGGTCAAGCTGCCGGGTCGGCACGACGTTGGGCCGGCGGCCATCGCTGCGCTCAAGTCTCTTGCGGGCGTGGTTGCTGTGCAACCGGTTTAGGCCGGGCTGCGACGCGGGGGCGGCTTGCGCGGGGTGGGTTGCTCGGCTATCCCGCTGTGCAACATGGAGTAACGGCTGAGGCCGGCCTGGAGGGTTCATGACACCCAATCTGCTGGAGGACTATCTCCCGCTGGTGATCTTCATCGGCGTCTGCCTTGCCATTGGAACAGCTTTGCTCGTCGCACCTTTTCTCGTGGCTTATCAAAAGCCTGACCCTGAAAAACTGTCTGCCTACGAGTGCGGATTCAACGCTTTCGATGATGCGCGTATGACCTTCGATGTCCGCTTCTATCTGGTTGCGATCCTGTTCATCATCTTCGACCTTGAGGTTGCGTTTCTTTTTCCCTGGGCGGTGGCCTTCAAAGATGTCGGCTGGTTCGGTTTCTGGTCGATGATGACTTTTCTTGGCGTGTTGACCGTCGGCTTCATCTATGAGTGGCGCAAAGGCGCCCTTGATTGGGATTGAGAACATGACGGTGACAGCCCTTGATCGCGGAAGTCCCATCGCTGCGCCAGCGCCCCGTGGCCTGCTTGGTCCGGACGGCAAGCCTGTTGGTTCCACCGATCCCTTTTTTACCGGCATTAACAACGAACTCGCCGACAAGGGGTTTCTCGTCACGGCGACAGACGATCTGATCAACTGGGCCCGCACCGGTTCCCTGATGTGGATGACTTTTGGCCTTGCGTGCTGCGCCGTCGAGATGATGCAGCTGTCGATGCCGCGTTACGATGTCGAGCGTTTCGGCTTCGCCCCGCGCGCGTCGCCCCGCCAGTCGGACGTGATGATCGTCGCCGGTACGCTGACCAACAAGATGGCCCCCGCGCTCCGCAAGGTCTACGACCAGATGCCGGAACCGCGCTACGTTATCTCCATGGGCTCCTGCGCCAATGGCGGCGGTTACTACCATTACAGTTACGCTGTGGTGCGCGGTTGTGACCGCATCGTGCCGGTTGACATCTATGTGCCGGGCTGCCCGCCGACGGCGGAGGCGCTGCTGTATGGCGTGTTGCTTCTGCAGAAGAAGATCCGGCGCACCGGAACAATCGAGCGGTGAGCGTGATGACAGAACAGCTTTCCATGTTCGGTGCGCGCTGCACTGCCGCGATTCCAGGCGTGACAGGCCATGAGATCAATTTTGGCGAGCTCACGTTACATGCCGAGGCGGCGCATATTGTTGGCGTGGTCGAGCGGCTTCGCAATGATAGTGAAGGCCGCTTTATCAGTCTTGTCGATGTCTGTGGCGTCGATCACCCAGCGCGGACGAAGCGTTTTGATGTTGTCTACCATTTTCTTTCGCCGCACCGAAACCTGCGCATCCGTGTCAAGTGCCAGACCGACGAGCACACACCTGTTCCTTCGATCACCGGCCCGTTTCCCGGTGCACTCTGGTTCGAGCGGGAAGCCTATGACATGTATGGCATCCTGTTTTCCGGGCATCCGGACCTGCGGCGCTTGCTGACCGACTACGGTTTTGACGGGCATCCGCTGCGCAAGGATTTTCCGCTGACCGGTTTTGTCGAGGTGCGCTACGACGATGCCGAAAAGCGCGTGGTC
>JBOFUS010000003.1:0-9419 GCA_051652685.1 Beijerinckiaceae bacterium | reverse complement strand
GAGGTCATCGTGAGCCAGCACGAGGCGCTGTTTGCGCGTTCGTCGCTGAAGATCGCCGTGGTTGGCGCAATCGACGCGGCGACGCTGGCGGATGCTCTCGACCAGGTGTTTCTTGGTCTCCCCGCAAAGGCGACTCTGGCAGAAGTCGCGCGGGTTGCGCCGCTCACGGCCGAGACAGCCGAGATCATCGATCTCGATATCCCGCAATCAACGATCCGCTTCGGGATGCCGGGCCTGCTGCGCAAGGACGATGATTTCGTTGCTGCCACCGTTATGAACCATGTGCTGGGTGGCGGCTCGTTCACGTCGCGGCTGTGGCAGGAAGTGCGCGAAAAGCGCGGACTGGCCTATTCGGTTTCGGCCAATCTCTACCCCTTCGCCAGTTCTGGCTTCTTCATGGGTGGTACAGCCACCAAGAACGAACGTGCACGGGAAGCCATGGACGTGATCCGCGAGGAAATCGCCCGCATGGCTGCGGCAGGACCGACCGAGGACGAGGTGGCGAAAGCCAAGAGCTACCTCATCGGATCCTACGCGCTGCGCTTCGATACATCGACCAAGATCGCAAACCAGCTGCTGATGCTGCAGGTGGAGGATCTCGGGATTGACTACACGGATCGCCGCAATGCGCTTTTTGCGGCGGTGACGGTCGAGGACGCGACGCGCGTGGCGAAGCGGCTCCTTGGCGAGGGCAACATGCTTGTGACGGTCGCCGGCCGCCCGGTCGGCTTCTGAGCGCCGTGCAGGGCCTGTCCGGCGGCATCCTTCGGCAGGTGTCCGCATTCGCCGGCGTCGGCGTCATCGCGGCCATCGTCCACTACGGACTGCTGGTCGCGCTCGTCGAAGCCGCCGGTTGGCGCGCCGTGCCTGCAACGCTGGCGGGTTATGTCGGCGGCGGCGTGGTGTCGTACTGGCTTAACCGCCGCCACACCTACCGCAGCGACCGGCCGCATGACGAGGCAGGCTGGCGCTTTGCTGTCGTCGCAGCAGTTGGCTTCGGGTTGACGTACATCGCCATGCACGTCTTCGTCGAGCGCATGGTGCTGCCATATTTCCCGGCACAGATCGTGACGACTGGAATCGTGCTCGTGTGGAGCTTTCTGGCCCACAAGCTCTGGACGTTCGGGAAGGGTTAGGCCTTCCTGGCCCGCTCGATCGCTTCCACGATCAGCCGTTCTGCCTCTGCCGCATCGCCCCAGCCGTCGAGTCTCACCCACTTGCCCGGCTCAAGATCCTTGTAGTGCAAAAAGAAATGTTCGATCTGCTTCCATGTGATTTCGGGCATGTCGGTGTAGTTCGCCAGATGCGCATAGCGTTTGGTCAGTTTGACGGATGGTACGGCAATGATCTTCTCGTCCCCACCGCCGTCATCCACCATTTTCAGCACGCCGATGGGCTTGGCGTTGATCACGGCTCCGGGAATAATCGGACGGGTATTGGCGACCAGCACATCAATGGGGTCGCCATCATCCGACAGCGTGTGCGGAACGAAGCCGTAGTTCCCGGGATAGCGCATCGGCGTGTAGAGGAACCGGTCGACAAAAAGCGTGCCTGAGGCCTTGTCCATCTCGTACTTGATGGGCTCGCCGCCAATCGGCACCTCGATGATGACATTGACGTCCTTGGGCGGGTTGTTGCCGATGGGGATGGCGTCGATGCGCATGGTGGTCTCCGGGTGGGCTGGGCGGAGCGCCTAGCCCGGCTGGCTGGCCTTCACAAGGCGGAAATTGGGCGTAGGTGTTCGGCGCGCGTCCTCAGGTCAGCACGGTCGGCCGGCGTTCCTCGTCGATTGCTGCGTTCAGTTCGGCCCCGGCAATGAAGATAAGCGCGAGAAAATACAGGAAGACCAGAGCCATCATCGGCGCGGCAAAGCCGGCGTAGGTCGAGGCATAGGTCGAGAAGCGGGCGAGATAGGCACCGAAGATGAAGCCCGACAGCAGCCATGCGGCAAGTGTCAGCACGATGCCGGGCGCAATGCTCTCGACCGGCCGCTGCTTGGCCGGCAGCCAGAGATGCGCCATGACCAGGCCAGTCAGCAGGATCGCCGAGGTGGCACCATAGCGCGTCAGATCGTAGGTTCTGGCGAAGGCCGCGAGTTCCGGTGCCCAGACAGCGGCGGCGGCGATAACGGCAGGTGCCAGCACGATGAGGAAGCCGAAGGCAAGCAGGCCCACCGCGCCCACCAGCACGAAACCAATGGATTGTGCCCGCGTAAAGACCCAGCTGCGCATCTCTTCCAGCCCGTAGGCGCGGTTGAGGCCGACCCGCAGGCTCTCCACGCCCGACGACGAGAACCAGATGGCGAGCGCGCCGCCGATGGTGAGCAGATCGCGGCGTTGGCCGGTGAGCACATTGCGCACCTCCTGCGCCAGCGGCCCCGACACCGCCTCGGGCAGCGCATCGATCAGCAGCTTCACGATGGGCTCTGCCAGCTCCTGCGTGCCGAAGAAGGAGCCAAGTGCCGTCAGGAAGATGAGGAACGGAAAAAGCGCCAGCAGGATCGACAGCGCGATATGGCTGGCGATGGCCCAGCCATCATGGCGGTAAAGCCCGTCGTAGACGCGGTAGAGAACGCGCCAGATCTGCTTGAGGCGGTAAAGGGACATTGGGCGGAGAGATAAGGCTTCGGCAGGCTATTGCAAACCCAAGCTTGGTAAAGCCTCGGCTCAGCTTTTCAGCACCAGCACATTGCCAGCGATGGCAAGCGCAATGCCGGCGACCGCAAACGGCGTCCAGACGAAGTTGCTGGCCGCTCCCGGCACCAGCGTTTCCGCAACGCTGGAAACGAAGAGCCCCACGACCGGATACATCACCGAGGCATAGCCGGCGCGCGCCGGGCCGATGCGGCTGACCAGCGTCAGATACGCCGCAAAGGCGATGATCGTGGCGGTGGACAGCAACCAGAGGAACGACACGACAAACGGCAGCGTCAGCGGGACGGCAAAGCTCTCGCCGCGCCAATACGTCACGATGCCGGTCCACACAGTGCCATAGGCCATACCCCAGGCCGAAGCCGAGATGACGTCCACGCCGGCGCGGGAGGCGAGCGCCGAGGCGATGTTGCCGAAGCAGAAACAGACGGTGCCGCACAGGCACAGGAGCACGCCGAGCTTGAGCGCAGGTGTCGCCTCCGTGCGTGAGAACTCCGGCCAGAACATCAGTGCGACGCCACAGACGCCGATGAGCGCGCCCGCGACCAGCCGGAACGTGATCTTCTGCCCGAGGAAGACCGCGCCCAGCAGCAGGTTTCCGACAACGGCAAGCGAGAACAGCACCGGCAGCAAGCCGGAAATGATCACCTTGCCGCCGTGATAGTAGAGAATGAAGTTGGTGGAGAAGATGCCGAGACCCATCACCAGGAAGCGCAGGTGATGGCTGAAACCGAAACGCCAGGGCTTGCCGGCCAGCAGCACCCATGCCGCCATGATCGGCACGGCAAAGACAAAGCGCCAGAATACGGCCGTCTCGGGTGGCGCGGCCGCTACCTGCACCCGCAGGGCGAGCCAGCTGGCACCCCAGCAGAAGACGGCAGTGGCATAGAGCGCATAGTCCCGCCCGGTCATGGCGGCGGGAGAGAGGGGCGTGGTCATGCGCACGGGCGTAGGCCGCCTTCCGGTGCGCCGCCAACCAATGCTTCTCATCGAAGCGATCAGAGAGCTTCATGACGTAGTCTACTGACAGCGTTGCGGGAGTGCCGGAATTGAAGGAACATGGGTGTCGAGGAAAAAGGCGGGCTGGGCATGGCGCAGAAACAAGGCATGGCGCAAGAAGCCGAAGCTGCCGGAGATGACCGCGACAAGCCGAGGCCAGCACGGGCGCGCCAGGCCGTCATCATCGTCCATGGCATGGGAGAGCCCGCGCCGATGGAGACGATGCGCGGCTTCGTCGAGGCTGTCTGGCGCGATGATCCGGAGCTATCTGTCACGGAGCGCGAGATATGGTCGCGGCCCAGCACGCTGACCGGCTCGCACGAGATGCGCTTTCTGACGACGACCGGACTGGCGGGCGAGACGCGCGTCTACACGGATTTCTATGAATTCTACTGGGCGGACCTGATGGTGGGAAACCGCCTCGCCGATGTCACCGCCTGGGCCGCGGGCTTGCTGCTGCGGCGACCGTCGCAGGTGCCCGAAAACGTCCGGGGCCTGTGGTGGGGATTGGTTGGCGCTGTCGCGCTGTTCATCGCGGGAACCATCTTCGCCTTTCTCACTGATCCCACGGTTCATCGTCCCGTCTTTGCGGGACTTGGCGTTGTCGGCCTGGCTGGCTTGTGCCTCGCTTGCCTGCGGTTTCCCCTTGGCCCACTGCTGGCGGCGGCATTGGTGGCCGTGACGTGGTTTGCCTACGGATCTTTTCCTGTTGCGACGCTCGGGGCGGTTCTCGTCCTCCTGGGCCTCCTGTCGTCGCTGGCGCTGAACGCCTTCGTCATTCCCTATTTCGGGGACGTTGCCCGCTATGTCCGCCGTGCGCCGCCCAATATCGCGGCGCGGCGCAACGTGCGCGAGCGCGGTCTTGCGCTGTTGAAAGGCCTGCATGATGCGAAGAGTGCGCCTGACGTGCCGCGCTATGACCGCATCGTCATCGCCGCGCACAGTCTGGGAGCGATTGTCGCCTATGACCTGATCACGCATTTCTTTGCTGACCGGGAAGAGATGCGTGTCTCGCCAGACAGTGACGGGGAGCACAAGGCGGCGTTGCTGGCCGTCGAGACGGCGATGCAGATGCTGGCCGCGAAGCCGGACGGTCGTGGTGAACGCGAGGCTTTGCAGGCAGCGCAGCGCCGGCTTTTCAAGGCGATGGCTGATGGTTCCGGCGAGCGGCGCTGGCTGATCTCGGACTTTGTTACCATGGGCGCGCCACTGGCCCATGCGCCGTTCCTGCTCGCCCGCGACGTCGACGACCTGAAGCGACGGCAGGCCGAACGCGAGTTCCCGCTCTGCCCGCCGCTGGCGGAACGGCTGTGGAAAAAGCAGATCAGCCAGCGCAAGCAGGCCGGCGCGGAAGCAGTGCTGGATGCGCCTTCATTCAATCAGCCGGCTGCCAACGCGACAGACCGGCATGGCATTTTTCACGCGACGGGCGATGGTGCGCGGCTGCGTTGGCGCATGCATCACGCGGCCCCCTTTGCTGTCGTGCGGTGGATCAATTTCCACGACGATGCCTCTGCGGGCGATATCCATCCGATTGACGGTGACTTCATCTCCGGACCCTGCGCGCCGCTGTTCGGGCCGGGCGTCGAGGATTTCCGCGTGACGCTGCTTAGACCCGCGAGAGGGTTGCTCCGGCGACGGCTGATGACCCATACGGAGTATTGGTCACGCAGCGCGCGCGATGAGCCGCAGATGGTTGCCTATTTTGCAGCGCTGCGGGCAGCGCTCGATCTCCGGCGCGTCAGCTTCTAGCGCGCCAGCGAAGGCATCCCGATGCCAAAGGCGCGGGCGATGAACTGGACGCCCATGCGCATGCCATCCGGATCTATGCCATGGCCAGTGCCTGCCGACATGTGCCACTCGGTTGGCAAACCAGCTTCCGACAATACCTCCGAGGCATCAAACAGTGCATCGACCGGAATAACCTCGTCCTGATCCCCATGGATCAGAAACATCGGCGGCTTGCTCCGGACCTCTGCGGCGAGATTCTCTGGCCCGGCCAGCATGCCGGAATAGCCGACGATGGCGGCGGCAGGGCGCGGACGGCGGGGTGCGATGTGCAGCGCCATCATGGTCCCCTGGCTGAAGCCGACGAGGGCGAGGCGCGAATCATCAAGGCCGTGGCGGGCGAGTTCGGCGTCAAGGAAGGCGTCGAGCGTCGGCTGCGCCTGTCTGACGCCCCGCCAGCGCTCGTCCGGATCGCGGAAGGTGAGGCTGAACCACTGGCGGCCCATCGGGTTCATGCCGCAAGGCTCGGGCGCGTGTGGCGAAGCGAAGGCGGCGTCCGGCAGGAAGCGCGCCCATTCCTTGCCGATGCCCAGCAGATCGTTGCCGTCCGCGCCGTAGCCGTGCAGGAACACCACCAACTGCTTCACCATGCCGGATTTCGGCGGCAGGCGCGGTCCATCGATCAAGGCCATGCGGCGCTCCCCTTGTGCGGTGTCTTGCCGTTAGCAGGCCGGGACAGCGAAAGGTAGGGCGATCAGACGCCGATACCCTCGCGCGATTTCGCGACACGGTAGTAGGCCCAGAGCAACCGCGCCGCGATGCCCCGCCATGGCCGCCAGCGCTCGGCGATCAACGTGGTCTCGCGTTCGGTCGGCCGCTCGTCGAGACGGAAAGCGATGCGGATCGCCTCCTGCAAGGCCAGATCGCCGGGCGCAAACGCATCCGCATGGCCGATGCAGAACATCAGGTAGATGTCCGCCGTCCAGGGGCCTACACCCTTGACGGTTATGAGCCGTGCCTTGGCATCGTCGGCTGGCATGGCGGGGAGCGCATCCAGATCAAGCCCGCCACTGTCAATGGCCGCAGCAATGGCACGGATCGCCTTGATCTTGGGCGCAGACAGGCCCGACGCCCGCATGAGCCCATCCTCCGCCAGCAGGAACGCCTGCGGACTGCGCTCGGGGAAATTGGCCTCCACCTTGGCCCAGATGGCGTTGCCGGCGGCGACAGAGACCTGCTGGCCGACAATGATCCAGCAGAGCCCGTCGAAACCGCCGCGCTCGCGCCGAAGCGGCGGAAGCTCGAATTCCGGCAGGATACGCGCCATCACCTCGCAGGCGCGGGCGATCTCATCGGTGCCGAGGCGGATGTCATCCGCTGTTTCGATGATTCGCCGCATGCGCTCTCTCCCCTGCCGGGATGCTGCTACAGATCGGCGAGAAAAACGACACCCGATTTACACTTCGCGCCGCGCCCGGATCAGGGACGGCCAGTCGCCACGAATACCCAGAAGGTCATGGTGACCACGGCGCAGAGCGTGGAGACCGCAATGGCGCTTGATGCCAGCGCGACGCCCGTACGGTAACGCTGTGCCAGCAGATAACCATTCACGCCGCTTGGGCAGGCCGCGAAAAGCACCGCGACACTCGCCCACAGCGGCGGCATCGGCAGGACATGGAATGCCATAACATAGACGAGGGCCGGCAGTGCCATCAGCTTGAGGAAAGCCATGACGCCGACAAGCCCCAGCGGCGCACCGCCGCCATAGCGTCGCAACGTCATGCCAAGCGCAAACAGCGCCACCGGTCCGGCCGAATCACCGATCAGCTTCGCGACCGACAGGGCGGGCGCGGGCAGCGGCAGGCCCGTCATCCGCCACAGCACACCGAGCCCGATGCCGATCAGCAGCGGATGGGTGACAAGCTTCAGGGCCATCTCCCTGAGGTCCGCCTTGCCACCTTCGGCCCGCTCAACCAGCAGTGTAGCGGCGGTCATGGTGATGGGCAGATGCACGGCGATCAGCAATGACAAGGGCACCGCGCCGGCTTCGCCATGCACCCGCAGGACCAGCGGAATACCGATGAACACGGTGTTGGCCTGCGCCGCCGAAAAGCCGGCGATAGCGCCTTCGCGCCCCTTGAGGCCGAAAACGCGGGCACCGATCAAAGTGGTCGCGGCCCAGACGACTGCCAGTGAACTGAAGAAGGCAAGCCAGTAGAACCATGGCTGCGCTTCAGGCAGCGGCGCGGCGGCAAGCGTTCTGAACAACAGGATGGGAATGGCGATGACAAAGACGAAATCCGACAGCCCGTCGGCCGTCTTCTCACCCAGCAAACCAATCCACGCTGCTAAATACCCGAATGCGATGATCGCGAAAATCGGGAAGACAATGCCGAGTGTGTCCATCATGGCCTGGGCAAGACCTGTGTCATTTGCATGGAAGATCCGGGGAGAGTCCGGGAAACATGTTGTTCACCCTCTCCATCGGTCGTCCTTGGTGCTTAGGCAAGGGGTAAGACCCGACTGCTAATCCGGCGAAGGACCGGAGCGGAAACCGGTTTGGGTGCGAGAACAATGGGTGCCATTTCACACAAGACGGCGGATGCCGTCGACAGGATCGCGGAGGTCGCGCATGAGCTGCGCGCGCCTTTGGGCGGGCTTGAGGCGATGGCGGAGCTGCTGTCACGCACCACGCTTGCGCCTGATCAGGAAAAGCTGGTGGCGGGCCTGCGCGCCGCCGCCGCCCATCTGCGGGCTGTCGCAAACGATATCCTCGATCCCGCACCTGCCGGTGTCGAGGAAGCGCCCTTCCACGAGCAGCCCTTTGATATCGTGGGCCTCATCGACGTCGTCGCGCTCTCCGCCGCAGCCCGCGCCGAGGCCAAGGGGCTTGCCTTCGTGGCCCGGCATGATCACCGGCTGCCCGAACGCGTCGTCGGTGATCCGCGTCGCCTCCGGCAGATGATGGAAAACCTCATCGACAATGCCATCAAGGTCACTGAAACGGGCGGCGTCACGGTTGCGGTGCGGTCAGTGGATCGTCGGGGACCTTATGTTGCCCTGCGCGTTTCCGTCACAGATACGGGGCCGGGTGTTGATCCGGCGCTGCAGGAGCGCCTGTTCCGGCCCTACTCGCGGCTGCCGAATGGTGTGCCTGGCACCGGCCTTGGCCTCAGTCTCGTGCGCAAGCTCGCGGTTGCCATGGGGGGAGAAGCCGGCTGTCTCGATGCTGTTGGCGGCGGGGCCGAGTTCTGGTTCACGCTGCGCCTGAAAACGGCCTCCGCCCAGGAGCAGCCCGTCCGGACGGAGGAAAGCACCGTCGCCTCACCCACGAAGGCACCGCGTATCCTCGTGGTGGACGATAACCGCTCCAACCGTATCATCCTGTCGACAATCCTCGAACATTTCGGCTGCGAGGTGCGCGAGGCGGAAAGTGGCGAAGACGCGCTCTTGAGCATCGGCGAATCGAGCTTTGACGCTGTGCTTCTCGACCAGACCCTGCCCGGCCTCTCCGGCGTCGAGACACTGCGCGCCATCCGCGCCTTGTCGAATTCCGGCGCCCTGACTCCGGTAATCCCCGTCACCGGCCGCGTCGGCCCGGCGGACCGTGCAGCTTTTGCTGCTGCCGGCGCGATCGGCTTTGTCGAGAAGCCAGTTTCAGCCCAGGCGATCCGTGATTCCATATCCCGCGTGCTTGCTCAGCCCTTGAAGAATTGATTGCGTGATTGGTAACCAATATGCCCAATCAGTAGTGTCGATTCATCAAAATTCACACTCTTCAAATTATCCCTTAACATAGAAACAATAAATCGGCCATATTGGTTACATGATACATCATGTGGGGCGGCATGCGGGAATTTGTTCACCACCAAACCGGTTCAATAGCAACTGTTTTTGCATTAGCACTCGTTCCGATTTTGGGAGGACTCGGGGTGGCGCTCGACTATTCTCGCGCTTCTTCCTCCCGATCCAGCATACAGAATGCCATTGACGCTGCTGTTCTGGGTGGAATCATGAAGGACAAGGGCGAACGGATTGCAG
>JBOFUS010000002.1:0-3098 GCA_051652685.1 Beijerinckiaceae bacterium | reverse complement strand
GCCAGGTCCAGCGCCCGCGACAGCAGCGACCATGCGCGCGGCGTGGAGAACGGTACGGGGTCGGATGGCACGGTGCGCATCAGCGCGTCCGGCACCGTCTGGATGAAGCCCCGGATCTCGGCGCGCACACCATTGCGCTGCGCCCAGGCCAGCCACTCGTCGACATCGTGACGGATCTGCAGGATCGTGACGCGGTTGATCAGTGCCGAGCTCATGGCGCGCACCAGCGCCCGGTCCTGCAACCGGTTGCCGGCAGCAACGACCCATGTGCCGTGCGGCAACGCGTGTTCGCCCAGCCGGCGCTCCAGCAGGAGTGAATAGAACGCCTTCTGCACATCGGGCGCACAGGCCGGCAGCTCATCAAGGAACAGGCAGAAGGGTTCCGGCCGTTCCGGCAGCAGGATGCGCGGCGGACAGAACACCGAGCGCTCGCCGACGATGCGTGGAATGCCGCTGACATCCTCCGGCGCGATCTGTGTGCCCAGCAGCGAACGGCAGGGCAGCCCCACCTCGCGTGCGGCCTCGTAGACAACCTCCGACTTGCCGACTCCCGGCGCAGACAGGAGAAGAAAGCTCTGTTCATGCGCCATGCACTGGATAAGCCGTTTCGCCTGCCGCAGCGTGACAACCTCGTTGAACGCCGCCTGACCACCCTGCATGATGGAAACCCTCCGCGCCGCAGCCTTTCCGGCACCGACACAGATCACCTATCAATCGCGGCCATTATTGGGGATGAACGCGCCTTGTTGTCTGCCGTTCATCTTTGCTGACTGGATGGCGAGCACCGGGACGCACTGGTCCGTGCTCACAGAAATGTGCAAATGCCGATTGCATTTTTGCACCTGTCCGGTGGCGCGTTGCGCGCTAGGTCTCATCGCGCGATGTTATCCAATCGCCAGGGAGCTCAGACATGACCATCGATCGCCGCACCGTCCTGGCCGGTACTGCTGCAGCAGCAGCCATCGCCTGCGCCGGCACGCCACCCGGCGCTGACGCCGCCGCTCCGCTTGCCACCACGCAGGCGCCGGGCTTTTACCGTTACAAGATCGGCGATCTGCAGATTACCGCCATCAACGACGGCTTTTTCTACCGGCCATTCGAGGGCTTCGTGCGCAACGCCGAACTGCCAGCGGTGCACAAGTCGCTTGAGGAAGCCGCAATGCCGATCGACCGGCTCGCGATCCCTTTCACAACGATTGTCGTCAATGACGGCCGCAAGCTTACGCTTCTCGACACCGGCATCGGCAACTCAGGCCCGCCAACATCCGGCACCTGGATGGCAAACTTTCGCGCCGCAGGCTTCACGCCCGAACAGGTTGACCAGATCATCATCAGCCATTTCCACGGCGACCACATCAACGGCATGCGCCTCAAGGAAGGCCAGACGGTCTTCGCCAATGCCGAGGTGCAGGTGCCGCAGCCGGAGTGGGACTTCTGGATGGACGACGCCAGGATGGCGGCGGCCCCCGAAGCGATGAAGGGTGCCTTTGCCAACGTGCGCCGGGTCTTTGCGCCCATGAAAGACGCCGTGAAGCGGTATACTGCCGGCAAGGAGCTCACCACCGGCGTTACCGCGATTGCCGCCCCTGGCCATACACCCGGCCACATGGCCTTCGCGGTTGGCGGCAAGCTGCTGGTGATGTCGGATGCGGCCAATCATCCGGCGCTGTTCGTTCGCAACCCCGCCTGGCACGCAGTGTTTGATATGGATGGTGCTGTCGCAGAGAGCAGCCGTCGGAAGTTGTTCGACATGGCGATCACCGACAAGATGCAGGTTGCATTCTACCACGCACCCTTCCCCGCCACAGGCCATCTCGTCAGGGACGGCGCGGGATTCCGTCTCGCACCCGTCGCCTGGTACTCCGGCATCTGAACGACACAAAAAGAAGGCGCAGGAGCTTTCCGCGCCGACGTCATACCGATCCGCCAAGTGCAGACACAATCCTGAATGGAGTTCCAATGATGCTTGATCGCCGCACAATGCTCACTGCCACTGCCGGCCTTGCCGCAACGCCCTTGCTCCCGGCCGTGCAAGCGCTCGCCGCCGCCCCAAAGGTCGGCAAGCAGGCACCTGGCTTCTTCCGTTTTGCGATCGGTGATTTCGAGGTCACGACGCTGCTCGACGGCGTGGTCAACCGCGAGATCACGGCCGCACTGGTGCCGAACATGCCGCTCGATGATGTGCTGAAAACCATGGAGAGCCAGTATATCCCGACCAAGCCCTCCCTCAACTACTTCACTCAAACAGTGATCAACACCGGATCGAAGCTGATCCTCATCGACGCAGGCTTCAACAACAACGGTGCAGCGACGACGGGTCAGCTCGCCGCCAACATGGCTGCCGCCGGCATCAATCCCGCGCAGATCGACACGGTGCTGATCAGTCATTTCCATCCGGATCACATCCAGGGTCTGCGCACGAAGGAAGGCCAGCTCGTCTATCCGAACGCCGAGATCGTGGTGCCTCCAAAGGACGTCGACTTCTACCTCGACGACGCCCGCATGAATGCAGCACCCGAAGCCGCGCGCGGTGCCTTCATGGTTGCCCGCCGCGTCTTTGCGCCGATCATCGCCAACGCGCCGCGCCTGACCTGGGGCAAGGAAGCCGCGCCTGGCATCACCGCCATCCAGTCCGACGGACACACGCCGGGCCACACGTCGTTCGTGGTTTCGTCGGGTGGCAAGTCGCTGCTTGTTGTCGGTGATGCAGCCAACGACCCACGCCTCTTCGCGCGCAATCCGGACTGGCATCTCGGCTTCGACGCTGACCGTGCGCAGGCGGTTGTCAGCCGCCGCAAGCTGCTGGACATGGCCGCCGCCGAGAAGATGCAGCTGGTGTTCTACCATGCGGCCTTCCCTGCGACGGGCTTCGTCTCCAAGACCGGCAACGGCTTTGACTGGCACCCGGCATCGTACCAGCCGGTCGTCTGATGCGCGCCCTTGGCGGAATGCTCTCCAGCGCGGCGCTTGCCGCCGCGCTGGCTCTGGTGCCTGCGGCAGCGCAGTCCAACCGCGATGCGGATTACAAAGGACCCACCACGTCGGAGAATGCACTGCCGGTTGGTTATTTCGACGCGGTTGTGCTGATCAAGGCCAAG
>JBOFUS010000001.1:0-1736 GCA_051652685.1 Beijerinckiaceae bacterium | reverse complement strand
GTGCGAGATGATCGCGAAGGTGCGCCGGCGTTCGGCTTCGTGGGAAATTGATGACATTGCAGGCGCTCTAGCAGCGTCGCGTGCCGGAAAGAAGCCCCCCTCGTCATTGCGAGGAACGAAGCAATCCAGCGCGACGCTTTAACACTCCAAGCCACTGGCTCGCGTGGTGCTGGATTGCTTCGCTGCGCTCGCAATGACGGTGGATCAGATCTCCGAGGCAACGGCCATGCCGGCTTCCACCGTATTGAGCTTGCCACCGAGATCGCGCGTGCGGCCGCTGGCAGTGACCAGCGTACGCTCGATGGCACCCACGATGTCATCATGGGCGTCCTTCTCGCCCAGATGCTCCAGCATCATGGCAGCGGACCAGATCTGGCCGACGGGGTTGGCAATGTTCTGCCCCGCAATGTCCGGCGCGGAGCCATGCACCGGCTCGAACAGCGAGGGGAAATCACCGGTCGGATTGATGTTGCCCGACGGCGCGATGCCGATGGTGCCCGTGCAGGCGGGGCCAAGGTCAGACAGGATGTCGCCGAAGAGGTTGGATGCCACCACCACATCGAACCAGTGCGGGTTCAGCACGAAATGCGCCGTCAGGATATCGATGTGGAACTGGTCAACCTTCATGCCGGGATAGTTCTTCGCCATCTCGGCCACGCGCTCGTCCCAGTAGGGCATCGAGATGGAAATGCCGTTGGACTTGGTGGCTGAGGTGAGGTGATTCTTGGGGCGCTTTGCCGCCAGCTCGAAGGCGAACTTCAGGATGCGGTCGACGCCGATGCGCGTCATCACGGTTTCCTGCAGCACGAACTCCCGCTCCGTGCCGCCGAACATGCGGCCGCCGACGGAGGAGTACTCACCTTCGGTGTTCTCGCGCACCACATAGAAGTCGATATCGCCGGGCTTGCGGCCTACCAGCGGACACGGCACGCCGGGCATCAGCCGCACGGGGCGCAGGTTGACGTATTGGTCGAACTCCCGGCGGAACCGGATCAACGAACCCCAGAGCGAGATGTGATCGGGGATCTTGGCCGGCAGGCCAACCGCGCCGAAGAAGATGGCATCGTGCTTGCCGATCTTTACCTTCCAGTCGTCCGGCAACATCTGGCCGTGCTTCAGGTAGTGGTCGTAGCTGGCGAAATCGAAGTGATCGAGTTCCAGCTGGAAACCGTGCTTGGCGGCCACGGCCTCCAGCGCACGCACGCCCTCGGGCATCACCTCCTGGCCGATGCCATCGCCGGCAATGACGGCGATGCGGTAGCGGCGGTTGGTGGCCGATGTCATGGCGCTCATCTTTCTCTCCCCCGGCCGATCCTCGCCGGCCTTCGCGTCGCTCTTGCAACACAACTGAAAACATAATCAAGTCACGTCGAACGCGGGGGCTGGACGCCTGCGGCGACGAGAAACTTCAGGGAGAGAGACATGCGTTTCGCGAAAGCGGCCCTTGCCGCGAGCCTTTTTGTTGTGTCCGGCGCTTTCGGCGCGATGGCGCAGGCCTTCCCCAACCGGCCGCTGACCATCGTGGTGCCCTTCGCCGCCGGAGGCACCACGGATGTGGTGGCCCGCATTATGGCGGACCACATGTCGCGCACGCTCGGCCAGCAGGTTGTGGTTGAGAACGTGGCCGGTGCCGGTGGCACGACCGGCGCCACCCGCGTCAAGCGCGCGACGCCGGATGGCTACACACTGCTGATGGGCAATCTCGGCACGCAGGCCGCGAGCGTCGGCATCTACGG